>CAYVSF010000399.1:0-3300 GCA_964453775.1 uncultured Bacteroidales bacterium | reverse complement strand
TTGGATTTTACTTTTTTGCCTCCAATCATTTTGAGCCCTATCAGGTTGTAACCCACATGTTTATGCATGGTGGAATTGCACACCTTTTCTTCAATATGTTTGCACTGTTTATGTTTGGCAGGGTGCTGGAAACAGTTTGGGGGCCCAAACGATTTTTTATCTACTATATGATTACAGGGCTTGGCGCCATGCTGATTCATGCACTGGTCAACTACATTCATTTTATTTCGCTTAAAAACAATATTAGCCCGGAACAATTTCAAATAGTAATGGACCGCGGGTACCAGGCACTAATGAACAATCAAAACTTCAGAAATGAGGCAATGGCACAGCTTAATCTCATACTCAACATCCCAACTGTTGGAGCTTCTGGAGCAGTTTTTGGTGTTTTATTGGCTTTTGGAATGCTGTTCCCCAATACACAGCTTATGTTGCTATTCCCTCCCATACCCATAAAAGCAAAATATTTTGTCATCTTTTACGGCGTGCTGGAGTTGTGGTTGGGAGTAACACAACCGGGGAGCAATATCGCACACTTTGCGCATTTAGGTGGCATGCTATTTGGGTTTATATTAATCAAACTTTGGAACAGCCAGAGAAATAAATTCTATTAGGGAAGTGCCCTGAAAGCTAAATGGCAAATTATTAAGAACTTATATGAACTTTACAGATCAAATAAAAGACAGTTTTCGTTCTGGGAACAACCTGATGAAATTACTGTATATCAATATTGCTGTCTTTTTGACAGTTAAAATTGTAGGTGTATTTCTCTTTTTATTTGCCGTTCCCGAGAGTCAGTTCTCTATGGTCGACTGGCTGGCTGTGCCTGCGGGTATCGATCAACTTCTAACCCGGCCATGGACAATAATCACCTACATGTTTTACCATGAGGGCTTCTTCCATATCTTATTTAACATGTTATGGCTCTTCTGGTTTGGTCAAATTTTTATTAATTATCTCAACGAGAAAAAACTCCTTACCGTTTATATCCTCGGTGGTTTCGGAGGAGCAGCATTATACATACTCGCCTTTAATGCATTCCCTGTTTTCCAGGAAATTTTACCCGTATCAAAAGCTCTGGGAGCCTCAGCTTCTGTAATTGCCGTTGTAATAGCCATAAGCGTATATGCGCCAAATCATAGCATCAACCTCTTGTTATTTGGCCCGGTAAAACTTAAGTACATCGCACTGATTACAATTTTTATTGATATCTTAAGCATAACAGGTACCAATTCCGGCGGACACATTGCACATTTAGGAGGTGCACTGGTAGGATTTCTATACATTCGTCAATTTCAAAAAGGGAAAAATCCTGCCCGGGGTTTTGAAAAATTTATGGACAAAGTATTTTCCATATTTAAACCACGCCCAAAGTTCAGGGTCACACATAAGCGTCCAATGACCGACTATGAATACAACAAGGAAAAAGTAAAAAATCAAAAAGAAGTAGACAGAGTTCTTGAAAAGATTGCTAAATCAGGTTATGACAGTCTTAGCAAAGATGAAAAAGAAACCCTGTTCAAACAAGGTGGAAAAAGCTAGATAAAATCATTTTTCCATTGACAAAATCTTCTTAAATTCGTTGTAACAAACGTATGGCCCTTGAAGAAGCTTATTTACAAAATAATCACAATTATTAATTTGCTGGCAGTCATTGCTTTGGCCTTATCCTACCTTTCAGTTTATATCAATCCAAAGCAAATCTGGCTGGTAGCCTTTTTTGGACTTGCTTATCCCTTCCTGCTTTTTTTGAATATTTTTTTCTTGTTCTTCTGGGTATACCATTGGAAAAGACAGTTTCTAATTTCATTGATCATTATACTGCTAGGTTGGAACTACATGGCCGGTTTTTTCCAATTTCCTAATAAAAACAAGGAACCAATACCCGAAAACAGTTTTAAATTTATCAGCTATAATGTTCGATTATTTAACCGCTACAACTGGGCAGATAACAAACAGGCGGGGAAGGAAATGATCCAGTTCGTTAAAACAGAACAAGCAGAAATAGTCTGTTTTCAAGAGTTTTATCTGCGTAAAGATCAAGAATTTAATCTCAGACATGTAAAAAATGAACTATCCGATCTGCCATATAGTCATATCGGTTCTGTTTTAGAAACCAATTCATATATTTATGGCATTGCAACATTTAGTAAACACCCTATTATAAACAAAGGGATTATTAAATACCCAAGCACAAACAACATAAGTATTTATACCGATATTCAAATAAACAAGGATACAATAAGGATCTTCAACAACCATTTGCAATCCATTCGATTTGATAGGAGAAACTATAAATTCATCAAAAGTTCTAAAATTTATAAAGATGATGCCCGCATGGAAGAACTCAAAGCCATCTCCTATCGCTTGCGTGATGCCTTTATCAAACGGGCCGAACAGGTGCAACTTTTAAAAATTCATTTGGATAAT
Organism: uncultured Bacteroidales bacterium; assembly: GCA_964453775.1. GTDB lineage: Bacteria > Bacteroidota > Bacteroidia > Bacteroidales > UBA12077 > CAYVSF01. The sequence continues at coordinate 870 of CAYVSF010000399.1, read as the reverse complement.
TCTCCATATCCGGTGGTGGTTTGCGGAGATTTTAACGACACCCCTGTATCGTATACCTATCAGCAATTGCAAAAAAAATATAAAGATGCATTTCTCGAATCGGGAAAGTGGTTTGGAACTACCTACCGGGGAAGCTTCCCCTCTTATAGAATTGATTATGTTCTTTATGAACCCAGTTTAGAATCACATGTTTTCGAAATCCCAAGACTGTCTTATTCTGATCACTATCCGGTAGTTACTGTTTTGAGCATCCCCCCAAAAAAACCTTCGACAGATTAAAAAGGTAATTTATCCAATTGAACATTTCCCCCGGATAGAATCATTCCAATTTTTTTCCCTTTAAAACTATAGCGGTTTTCAATAATAGCAGCCAGTGGAACTGCTGCGGAAGGTTCCACAATTATTTTCATGCGCTCCCAAATCATCCGCATCGCTTTAATTATGTTTTCCTCTTTCGTGGTGAAAATATCATCTACATTTTCTCTGATGATTCTGAATGTTAAAGGGCTTAAAGAGGTTAACAGTCCATCTGCTATCGTATTTGGATGCATCGAGGGAATAAGCACGCCTTGCTCAAAAGAACGAAAAGCATCGTCGGCATTTTTGGGCTCACCTGCAAAAACTTTAATGTCGTGATTAAAATGTTTTGTTGTAATCGCAGTACCACTTAGGAGTCCGCCCCCACCAACAGGTGCAATCACAGCATCCAAATCAGGATAATCTTCGAGAAGTTCTTTGGCTACCGTTCCCTGGCCACAAATAACATTGTAATTATTATAGGGATGAATAAACGTGGCACCTGTTTCTTTCTGTACTTCTTTCAGGGTTTCTTCCCTGGCATCTAAAGTAGGTTCGCAGAAAGTTATTTCA
>CAYVSF010000398.1:0-3310 GCA_964453775.1 uncultured Bacteroidales bacterium | reverse complement strand
GCCCATGTTGGGAAGGGCAAAAACCAGTGCTAAACCTGGATCTTCCAGAGGCATTGGGATCGACATCACCTGCAGAGCAAGTTGCTCTTCATCCACCAATTTTTTACTTAGTCTGGAACTTTCGCCACCTGAAAGCAGGTTGTTCAGCATTTCAAGTGCATAAAAGTCTTCGGTACCCATGGCCGGAATTCGGTAGGCCTGGATTACAGCCGGAAGCTGAATGTTGTCCCAAATGGTATCGCGAACTTCTCCGTTAAGAGGAGGTTCAACCACTTGTGGACGATAAATTTCACCTTTGTTAGCCGGAATGTCGGAAAAATATTTTTCAACCAGTGTTTTGGCTTTATTTGTTTCAATATCGCCGGCCACAATTAAAACTGCATTGTTGGGCACGTAAAATTCATCATAGAAGTGTTTGAACTCTTCTCTTTCTGCAGCCATGATATGTTCAGCATCGCCTATGGTTGTCCAGCGATAGGGGTGCTTTTCAAAAGCTTTGCCAAAAGATTGGATCATAATATCGCCATAAGGACGGTTATCATAGTTTTGTTTCTTTTCTTCAACAACAACTTTTTTCTGCGTTGCTACACCAGTAGAGTCTACTTTAGCGTGCAACATTCGTTCCGACTCAAGCCAAAGACCCAACTCCAGTTGGTTAGACGGCAGGAGCTCGTAATAATAGGTGCGATCCTGTGATGTGTTGGCATTTAAAGTTCCACCTGCTTTTTCAACGATTTCAGAGTATTCTCCTCTATCAATGTTTTTGGTCCCTTCAAACATCAGGTGCTCAAAAAAGTGAGCAAAACCTGTTCTTTCAGGATTTTCATTTTTTGAACCCACATGGTACATCACGGATACCGAAACTACGGGGACCGAATGATCTTCATGCAGGATTACATGCAAGCCGTTGTCCAAATCGAATTCCTCGAATTCGATGGTTCCGGATTGTGCAAAGGCGGTTAAGCCTGCAGTCATAAAAACTGCGCTTAGGAATAAATTTTTAATTTTCATACGCTTTTTTTGTTGATTTTTTAGTTGGATAATTATTTTGAATGTCTAGTAAATCTCCCGGTGTACAATCTAATTCCTTACAAATAGCTTCTAAAGTAGAAAAGCGAATGGCTTTTGCTTTTCCCTGTTTCAATATTGATAAATTGGCAATCGTTATACCAATCCTGTTCGATAGTTCTGTGAGTGTCATTTTCTTCTTCGCTAAAAGAATGTCTAAGTTGCAAATAATGGGCATAATAACCAAATTTAGACGGTTAAATCCTGTTCTTCTTTCATTTCTGTTCCCAAACGGTACACTTCGGCAATAACCAAAATTACCAACCCCCATAAAAGATATTCCAGCGAGCTGTAATCCCAGGTAACCTTCCATATCTCCTCTTTGTAAAGGATTTCTTTTAGTCCAAAACTTTTAATTAAAGCCGGATAAAAGAGTTCTACCAGCGAAAATGCCATCATGCTATAGGCAATGTACCGAATGCGTGATGCATTTTTCTTTGGAAAGGGATTGTTTTCTTTTACACTTTGCTTTAAAACCCCAAAAATCTTCCACAGGCTAAAAAGAATAAACCAGGCCAAAAGAAAACGAACGGCATAGTAGCTATAATTTATAACTACCTGGTGCCTTTCTGCTCCCAGCATACTTATTGATATATTACCATGTTTAATAAAGACCGCTTCTCCCTGGGGAGTATGCCCTTCTGTTCCCGGTTTATTTTTAATAACTACCGGAATATCTCCAACAGGAAGACGCAATTGTTCCTTTTTTGTAATCAGCGAATACGCATGATATCCAGAGTATAACAAAAAAGACAGGGCGCCGAATATCAGAAATAGAAACAATACAACATGAAGAATGCTGATAATTCTTTTCTTTCGAATGGGACCGGTCATGTTTTTGTCTTTTAATTTGGTGCAATGTTATCGAAAAAAAACAAATATTTATCGTTTTACAATAAAAATTTTTTATTTTTTTGAAAAACAAGCTTCAAAATTTCTTTAAAAGTTGCATAGCATTTAATATTTAACTAACTTTTGAAACAATTCTTTAGTATATCAAGCTTCATAAAATAATTTAATATATGGAAAAAGACACCATTTTAGTTCCCTGGGATTTTACTGAAGTGGCAGAGGATGCCCTCCAACATGCCATTAAAGTAGGGAAGTTTTTGGAAAATAAGATTACGCTTATACATGTAGTTAAGAGTCTCAAAAAAGGAGAAGAGGCGAAAGAAAAGCTTAATGCAGATGTTGCAAAAATGGAAGAAAAATACAACACCAAGTTAAATCCATTGGTGCTTGAAGGAAATTTGTTTCATGTGGTGAGTGATTATGCCTCGGAAAACAATGTGAGTCTTGTAATCATGGGTACGCATGGGATTAAGGGAATGCAAAAGTTTACCGGTAGTTACGCCTTAAAAGTGATTGTTGGTTCCAAAATACCATTTCTAGTTGTGCAGGCACCACCCAGCAAGACAGAAATCTTTCGGGATGTTGTTTTTCCGCTGGATTATCGCCCCGAGGAAAAACAAAAGCTTCAGTGGGCCCTATTCCTGGTGAAGTACTTTGATGTAAAAATCAATATTATTAAACCAACTTTTAAGGACTCCTCATTAAATAAGAGGTTAAATATGAACATTCATTTTGCAGAAAAGATACTGGATAAGTATGAGTGTAAATATGAAATTCATACCATTGCCGGAACCAATGCTGCCGATGAATCGATTAAATTTGCCAAATCGGTGGATGCCGACCTGCTGCTCATCATGACGACCAAAGATATTGGTTTGGCCGATTATGTACTCGGAGCTCAGGAGCAGCATATTATTGCCAATGAGGAAAAATTACCTGTAATGGTAGTAAACCCAAGAACCGACTTGAGCAAATACGGAGGCTTTAGTGCTACCGGAGGTTAATCAATATATTAGATATTACCTTTTCATAAACAGGAGTTTACCCTCCTGTTTTTTTTGATATTTTTTTAGCTTTCATGCTTCAAAATCAAAAAAAAACCTATTTTTGCGGCCTGAAACCAAAAACATTTGTCCCATGTCATTTTTAACAAGAGAAAAGGTTTTTTCCAGACAGTGGTTCATCAATTATACCTTGATCACGATTGGTTCATTTATCCTGGCAGCTGGATTCGTATACTTCATTGATCCGCACAAAATTGTGCCGGGTGGTGTTTACGGTATAGGTATTGTTGTGAAAAACATTACCGCAGACATCATGGGAAAAGGAATCCATATTCCTGTTATCGATAAATATATTTTTAGCGATGGTTTGGGGATTGGTTTTGTGG
>CAYVSF010000397.1:0-3357 GCA_964453775.1 uncultured Bacteroidales bacterium | reverse complement strand
GATTATTCTTTGCCAGCAGAGCTTGTTCCTCCTGTGCTTTCTTTCGTAGAATCTCATCAATCTCCTGTATACGCTGGTTGGGATAAGCTTCATAAGGCATATAATTCAAGGCCTCATAGTATTTATTTCTTGATTCCTTATAATTTTCCTGTTCAAAGAGCTGGTCAGCCATTTGAATGGTAGCATCATACAGGCTTTGATTTTCCTGCAATTCCGCCATTAGTTTTTCAGCCCGTTTTATTTGTTTCTCCGGATACCTGTCATCAGGTCGCTGTGAGAGTGCTTCCTGATAAGTTTCAATTGCCAGGGCATATTGTTTGTTATCAAAATGTCCATCAGCTTTTTGGATAATTGCCCGATAAGCTTTCTCCTTCAGGGCTTCCAGCTGAGCCAGGATCCGATCTATTTTCGTCCTCATCCGGGCTGTGTAGTTGTAATCATGATCAAACCCCCTGGCATTTTCATCATAGCTAATCCGGGTCACAGGATCTTTAAGTGCTGAAACATCCAGTCCGGGAAAATCTTCAAACAAACCCAAAGAGAATTCCACCAGCCATTCTCCCCCCTTCCCTTCCGGGACTGCAGAGTTCACATATATTTTTTTTGTTACAAAACCTTCTTTTTCATAATCAATGACATATTCATTCTCCAATGAAAGTACAACTTCAAAAAATCCATCCCTTCCTGATTGAATTTGATTGATGCGTTTCTTCCCTTTTTCATAAACAGTTATAACCACACCATCAAGGGGTTCCATTTCTTTTTCAACAATTCCTCTTATTACCAGCTTATCATTTGCATTCTGAGGACTTCCTTCTAAGGACAATAAGCCAAATAATAATAGCAATAATAGAGCTTTAATGGGTAATACACTTCCGAAATGCATGTTTTCAATTATTTTAACCATTAATTTACTATAAATTTAAACGAAAGCAAGCTTCTATGATAACTTTCTTTCAGTTTCTTACGTATACTATTTCAACCTAGAAAGCCAAATAACTTACTCCTGCTATGAAAACAATTGCCCGTTCTGTCTTGCTACATGTTTTCCTTCTTCTTTTGCCTTTTCATCTATACGCAAAATCCCCTGCAAATGATACAATCTTTTTCCGGGGAAATATGGATTACCCACCCTACCAATTATTGGATAAGGATAGAAATCCGGATGGATTTAGTATCGACTTGCTTAATGCTATTGGGAACACAATGGGATTAAACATCCATATTGAGCTTGGTCCCTGGGATGAGGTGAGGGAGCAGCTGGAGCAGGGAGAGATTGACGGATTGGCGGGCATGTCCTATTCTATAGATAGAAGTCGCAATGTAAGCTTCTCTACTCCTTATATTTACTTAACACATGCCATATTTATCCGTGAGTCAAGTAATATCAAAAATATTGATGATATCCAGAACAAGGAAATCATTGTCGTCAATGGTGATATCATACATGATTACCTGATAGCCAATAAAACTACCGAACCAATTATTCCGGTAGAAAACTATCAATCTGCCTTAAGGCTTTTATCGGCTGGAAAGTATGATTGTGCTATCATCAATAAACTACAGGGACAATTTGCTATAAATAAATACAAGTTAACGAATCTGAACCCTGTAGGGGATCCTCTGGAGCCCCGGGAAATGTGTTTTGCGGTGAATAAAAATGAAGTTGAATTGCTGGCAAAAATTAATGACGGCCTCCAGATTTTAAAAGCGACCGGCGAATATCAGGATATCTATGACAAATGGTTTGCTGTCTATGAAAAATCAGACATTAATAAAAAGGTATTCAGATATATATTCTGGATCCTGGTGCCATTTATCATTTTTTTGGCCATAATCCTTACCTGGTCCTGGTCATTAAGAAGACAGGTTGCTTCGAAAACTTCTCAATTGCAGTCGGAACTGAAAGAAAGAAAACGAACAGAAAGGGAATTATTACGCGAAAAAGCTTTAATGAATTCAATGATTCATTCCATTCCCGATCTCATCTTCTACAAAGACAAAAACAACATCTACATAGGATGTAACAAGGCCTTCGCAGATTTTAACGGATTAACAATCCAAAATATTGTAGGTAAAACTGATTTTGAAATCTTCCCAAAAAATCAGGCCGAGTATTATGCAGAAACAGACACCAACATCATAAAGAATAATAGCCCTGTTCGTTCTGAATCCTGGGAAATGAATGCAAAGGGAGAAAAAATTCTTTTAGATGTTTTAAAAGTGCCCTTTCATGATAAAAACAACGAACCCTTAGGTTTGGTTGGAATTTGTCATGATATTACCGAACGCTATTATTCTGAAATTGATTTAAAGAAATCCAAAGAGAAAGCAGAAGAATCGGATCGTTTAAAATCATCTTTTTTGGCGAATATGTCTCATGAAATTCGAACGCCAATGAATGCAATCATCGGTTTTTCTGATCTTTTGGTAACACCTGAACTGGAATCTGATGAAAGGGAAGAACTGGTGAGCCACATCAATAATAATTGCAACACGCTTCTTCACCTTATTGATGACATCATTGATTTGGCAAAAATAGAGGCCAACGAACTGGTCATAGAAAAGCAGGAAGTAAATGTGGATGAGGCACTTAAGGAACTGCACGAAACAGTCAATGAGTCACGTAGCAGAATAAGCAAAGAAAATGTTGATCTTATTTTAAAAGATCATTCGGCCGATGAACCCTTCCTCCTGGAAACTGATGGATACCGACTAAAACAAATCATTTCCAATTTATTGGATAATTCTGTAAAGTATACTGAAAGTGGAATCATTGAATTTGGCTATGACAGGAGGCCTGAAATCGGTATTGTGGAATTTTATGTTCGGGATACCGGAATTGGCATACCCAAGGTTAAACAAGAAGTTATTTTTCACCGCTTTAGCAAGATTGAGTCAGACAAAACGAAACTTTTCAGAGGTACAGGTTTAGGTTTGGCAATTAGTAAAAACCTTGTAGAACATCTTGATGGTTCTATAAGGGTAGAATCGGAACCTGGTGAAGGTTCTTTGTTTACATTTACTCTTCCTTTAACCGAAATAAAATTTAGAGAGAAAAAACAAGAAAAAAATAGTAATCAGGAAATAGAAGAGGTCAATATAAAAGGAAGCACAATTCTTATTGCAGAAGATGAAGACAGTAATTTCAGATATTTAAAGATGGTATTGGAAAAAAACAATATTAAAGTCTTTCGTGCATTTTCAGGCAAAGAAGCTATTGAAATATGTGAAGAAATGCCGGACTTAGATTTGGTACTAATGGACATTAAAATGCCCCAGGTTGATGGATTGGAGGCTACCAGCAAAATTAAAAAATTCCGACCGGATTTACCCATTATTGCACAAACGGCTTAC
>CAYVSF010000396.1:0-3377 GCA_964453775.1 uncultured Bacteroidales bacterium | reverse complement strand
CTCTACCCTGTAATTCGCAATGTGAAATATGATATTGAGAATTACAGGGTAGAGCAGAAGACTGACTACGAAAAACTTATTATTGAAATAGATACTGATGGTTCAATCCATCCGAAAGAAGCCTTAAAAGAGGCAGCAAAAATACTGATTTATCATTTTATGCTTTTCTCTGATGAGAAAATCACACTGGATACGGAAGATAAATTTGGTAATGAAGAATTTGACGAGGAAGTACTCCATATGCGTCAGCTACTGAAAACCAAACTTATCGACCTTGATCTTTCAGTTAGGGCATTGAATTGTTTGAAGGCTGCAGAGGTTGAAACACTTGGAGACCTGGTTCGATACAATAAAAACGATCTGCTGAAATTTCGTAATTTTGGTAAGAAATCGCTAACCGAACTGGAAGACCTCCTATCAAATATGAGCCTGAACTTTGGGATGGATATTTCTAAGTATAAATTAGACAAAGAGTAAAAGGATGAGACATAGAAAAGCATTTAACCACTTAAGCAGAAAGAGTGCACACAGGAAGGCTATGCTTGCCAATATGGCCAGTTCATTAATTATGCATAAACGTATCACAACAACTGCGGCTAAAGCAAAAGCATTGCGTAGTTATGTGGAACCACTTATTACAAAATCAAAAGTAGATTCTACCCATTCAAGACGTCTTGTATTTAGTTATTTGAAAGACAAAAATGCGGTTAATGAATTATTCCGCGATATTAGTCCAAAGATTGCCGAAAGACAGGGAGGATATACAAGAATTCTTAAAACAGGGAACCGTCTTGGTGATAATGCCGAAATGTGTATTATTGAGTTGGTAGATTATAACGAAAACCTGCTTGCTGTTAAAGAAAAGTCTGCTGGCAAATCGAAACGTCGTCGTAGCCGTAGAAGTGGTGGAAGTAAGAAAACTACTGAAGGAGCAGCTCAAACTCAGGCTCAATCAGAAGAAAAAGCTACGGAAGAAGCACCGAAGGCTGAAGAGGCAAACGAGGAGAAAAAGGAAGAGGTGAAAGCTGAAGCAAAGAAGGAAGAAGAAAAAGCTGAAGCCCCAAAAGAGAAGAAGAAAGAAGCAAAAGCCGAAGCGCCTAAGGAAGAGCCGAAAGAGGAGAAAAAGAAAGACAAGAAGACGGAAGAGAAAAACGAGGAGAAAGACGAAGATTCTGAGAAGAAAGAATAATTTACGACATAGATTTATTGAAAGCTGTCTTATGAAGGCAGCTTTTTTTTTGGGGGGGGTAAGAAGAGATCTGAATTATTAGGAAACTTTCAAGTCTTTAGATATTGAGAATTCATTAACTTTGAAACAAAATTGAATTAATAACTTAAAGAATACTATTATGTCACAAATAGCAGATATTCATGCAAGACAAATCCTCGATTCCAGGGGAAATCCAACTGTAGAAGTAGAAGTAGTAACTACAGATGGAGCACTTGGGCGAGCAGCTGTACCATCCGGAGCCTCAACAGGAGTTCATGAAGCTGTAGAGCTTAGAGATGGTGATAAAAAGCGTTTTATGGGTAAAAGTGTTACTAAAGCAGTAGAAAACGTAAATACCATTATTAGCAATGAACTGGAAGGCTACTTTGTTGAGGATCAAGCTGCAATCGACCAGGCATTAATTGATTTGGACGGAACAGAAAATAAATCAAAGCTTGGCGCTAATGCGATGCTGGGCGTATCGCTTGCTGTAGCTAAAGCTGCTGCTTTGGAAACAGGACAGCCCTTATTTAGGTATATAGGTGGTGTGAATGCCGATACCCTGCCTATACCACTCATGAATATTTTAAATGGAGGAGAACATGCAGATAATAAAATAGATATCCAGGAGTTTATGATTATGCCCGTTGGCGCACCTAATTTTAGTGAAGCCTTAAGAATGGGCGCCGAGATCTTTCATACATTAAAAGCAGTTCTAAAGGATAAAGGACATTCAACAAATGTTGGTGATGAAGGTGGTTTTGCTCCAAGTCTTAATTCCAATGAAGAGGCCATAGAAGTTGTTATTGAAGCAATTGAGAAAGCCGGATACAAGCCCGGAGAAGAGATTTACATTGCGCTTGATCCTGCCGCGTCCGAGTTTTATAATAAAGATAAAAAACGCTATTATTTTGAGTCTACCCAACAGGAGCTAACTTCTGCCGACATGGTCAATTATTGGAAAGCCTGGGTGGAAAAGTATCCTATTCTCTCCATTGAGGATGGCCTTGACGAGGATGACTGGTCGGGATGGGCAGAGCTTACACAGGCCATTGGCGATAAAGTACAGTTGGTGGGAGATGATCTTTTTGTCACCAATGTGAAACGTTTAGAAAGAGGAATAAATGACAGAGTAGCCAATTCTATCCTGATTAAGGTAAATCAAATAGGGACGCTTACCGAAACGATTAATGCTGTAAAAATGGCAACCGAAAGTAATTATACTGCCGTTATCAGCCACCGATCAGGGGAAACAGAAGATACAACTATTGCAGATTTGGCTGTGGCACTAAATACAGGTTTGATAAAAACAGGTTCTGCTTCCCGCTCGGACAGGATTGCCAAGTACAATCAACTGATAAGAATTGAAGAGATGCTTGGAGAAAATGCCCGATACATGGGAAAAAAATTCAGGTATATTAAATAAGTAAATTACAGTTATAATTTAAGAAGGGCATGGGTAAACTATTGCCCTTCTTTTTTGTATTTTTAGTAAAAGACAAAAAATGGCCTACACTAGCTTAAATTCCTTCATTGATCAACTTGAAAAAGAAGGAGAACTAATCCGGATTAAGGAATTTGTAAATCCTCATTTGGAAATAACAGAAATAACCGATCGTTTTTCAAAACAAGGAGATGGGGGGAAAGCCTTACTTTTTGAAAATACAGGAACCAGTTTTCCTTTGTTAATTAATGCTTTTGGTTCTTCCAGAAGAATGAATCTGGCCCTAGGTGTTCATGATTTGAACGACATTGGGAAACGTATCGAGGGACTTTTGATGGAAGTAACTTCCCCTAAGACTTCTTTCATGGACAAATTGAAATTGCTGCCTACTCTAAAAAATATAAGCAATTTCATGCCGCGAAAAAGAAAAGGAAAGGGAAGATCGCAGGAAGTGATTATGGATTCTGCCGATATGAGTAAACTTCCTGTGTTAACTTGCTGGCCATCTGATGGGGGACCTTTTGTGACCTTGCCTATGGTTATTACAAAAGATCCGGAAAATAATATCAGAAATGTTGGCATGTACAGAATGCAGGTTTTTGATAAGAACCTGACTGGGATGCACTGGCACAAGCATAAAGTAGGCGCCAGACATTTTGAAGAATACAAAAAGCTAAAGAAAAAAATGCCGATTGCTGTAGCCTTAGGCGGTGATCCTGCACT
>CAYVSF010000395.1:0-3380 GCA_964453775.1 uncultured Bacteroidales bacterium | reverse complement strand
TATTCTTTCTTCAAGCGATTCACATAATACATCGCAATTTCACCCTTGTTTTTCACCTCGATCTCTCCGCGAAAAGTGCAATCAAAATAATCCTGAATATATTCATAAGTGTCTCCGGAGACATTTACACGACCGGGCTCACCGGCTTCCTGCATTCTAGCAGCAGTATTTACAGTATCGCCCCAAATATCATAAGCAAACTTCTTCTTTCCAATAACCCCGGCAATTACCTCTCCTGTATGTATTCCCAAACGAATTTCCCAAATTGGCTGGTCCTCTTCTTTTTTTTCCTTCCCCAAGTCCCTTATAAATTTTTGGATTTTCAAAGCTGCCAGGGTGACATCAATTGGATTACTTTTATTTCTTAAAGGTAAACCACCGGCACACATATAGGCATCTCCAATAGTTTTGATTTTTTCGATAAAATGACCTTCAATAATTTCATCAAATTTCTCAAAATAAATGTTTAGTTCTTTGATAAGATCTTGTGTTGAAAGTTTTGCTGATAACCTGGAAAAGCCTACAAAGTCGGTAAACATGACCGTAACACGACGGTAATTCTTTGACTTTGCAAATCCTTTCTTTTTAAGCTGCTCCGCAGTTTCGAAAGGAAGAACATTCAATAAAAGATCATCCGATTTCTTTTTTTGTTCCTCAATAGCTTCCTTCTGTTTTTCGATTTCCTGCCTTTGCTTATCTAATAGCTCATTGGTACTTTCCAGATGTTCGGTCAGGGTTAGCAAGTGATCTGTTTTTGCTTCCAGGCGCTTTTCCACAATTTTAAGATCGGTAACATCCGATTCTATCGCAATGTATTTTATAATATCACGGTGTTCATTGGTAACAGGTGTAAGAGTAGTTTGTATCCACTTTTCCTGATTAGCTTTAGTTATCCAGCGATTCTCATAAACAGAACTATCTAGAGTAGATTTACAATGTTCTATGGCTTGATTTAAACGAGGATTTTCTTCAGGATTAAAAATCTTATCGCCGAATTTTTTACGAAATTCATCCAATGAATAACCATACATGTTTTCAAAGCCCTCATTCACCCATTCAATAGTCCCTTCAGCACCCAGCACTACAACGCTATTTGCGGAATTTCGGGCAACAATGGATAGTTCCTCCAAACGTTCCTGCTCTTTATAAATATCTACTAAAAAACGTTGTCTTGCACGTATGGTACTTAAACGAATCAACAAATCCTCCCGGTCTAGTGGTTTTTTAACAAAATCAACCACACCATAATCGAAGGCTTTCTCCATGGCTGATAGCTGACCAAATTCTGCCAGTAATAAAACGGGGATTTCCTGGGTTTTGGGGTTCTGTTTCAAAGCCTTAACATTCTCAAGACCATTCGACTTCAGGGTGTCACAATCTATTAGGACGGCATCCGGATATAATGCAAGACACTTTTCATAGATCTCTTCATCATTCACCTTTAGGATCTTATAATCTTCCCGCTCCTCTTTTAGAAAATCTTCTAAAAGAGGACATAACTGCTTATCAGAAGCTGCAACTAAAATTGTGTAATCCATAAAAGTGAACTATCGCTAATTTCCTTTAAAAATATAATTTTTTCGCTGATTTGAAGAATAGTTTATTGTTTTTTTACCATTAATAGTGGTTATATGTTGTTTTTTATTCGTAGGCTGAATAATCAAAAAAAACAAAGTAAATACTAGCGCTAAAATGAATCTCTAGCATGACTATTTCGTATAAACGGTTTAAACCTTTCAAAAGGGGAGGAACAATATATGCCTTATAAATTTCTCATAGCCGATGATTCAAAAGCCGAGCATTTATATATAGAAGATTTTGTAGCCCAGGAACTTCCCCAAATTGAGTGTTTCCATGCATTTACAGGTATTGAAGCTATTGAAAAAGCAAAAGAAATTCTCCCCGACATTATCCTTATGGACATTAACATGCCCGAGCTCAATGGATTAGACGCCATTAGAGAGCTATCCAAAACACCCGAGACAAGTCACATCCCAATTATTGTATTCACGGCAGCCAGAAATTTCAAAGATTGTTTTGATGCGGGTGCCAATGATTTCATTCAAAAACCTTTTGATGAAATCACATTTGCTACAAGAATTATTTCAGCTCTAAAACTTGTTGATTCACAGAAAAAAATTCAAATTAAAAATGAAAAGATCAAGAATCAACATGTAGATGTACTCAAACAGAGAGACATTATTGCCAAAACAAATCGTGAAATACTGGCAGACTTGAGATATTCAAGACGAATACAGGAAGCTGTATCCCCCAGGAGAGAATTGCTTGATGAGCTTTTGGAAGAGTATTTTATTTTTAACAGACCTAAAAGTATAGTAAGTGGAGACTTTTTCTGGGTCGCAAAAAAAAATGACATAACCTTATGGGCTGTTGGAGATTCAACCGGCCATGGAATTTCCGGTGCTTTAATGCATATGATGGGCGCCATTTTTTTGGATGAAATAATGAGAAATTCCGAAATCCAATCAGCCAGTGAAATACTTAATCAGTTGCGCGACCATGTGATGGATGCCTTACATCAAACAGGAGAGCAGAATGAGACAAAAGACGGAATGGATATCGCTCTTTGCATCATTGATAAGAAGAACAACACCTTACAATTTGCCGGTGCAAATAATCCTATCTACCTCATCAGAAATAAGGAGTTAATCCACATTCGAGGAGATAGAATGCCTGTTGGAATTCATATCAACTTCAATGAACCATTTACCAATCATGAAATAAGGATTTCTCCGGGAGATTCATTATATTTGTTTTCAGATGGATATGCTGATCAATTTGGTGGCCCAAAAGGGAAGAAATTCAGATATAAACAATTTCAAAATCTATTGTTATCAATACAGGAATATGACCTGGAAAAGCAGGGAAAGCTACTTGAGGAAAAATATGATGTATGGAAAGGGGAGTTAGAACAACTGGATGATGTATTGGTAATGGGGATAAAAATATATTATTAATGCTCCATAATAACTTAAAACCCAGCCTAAACCTTCCAATGGTCCTTTTGCTTATATTTTTTTATATGCAGGGGAGCGCACAGGTAGAATCCGACAAAAATTCTCAATTAAAACACTACAACCAACTCATTGAAAAATATCAGGAAGAAGGCAGTAAATCATTGGAGTTGGAATACCTGAATAAAGCAGCATTTATTTACTGGGAAAACCAAAACTACGATAAAGCAAAGGAGTATTTCAATCGTTCTATAAAGATTAATGAAAACCTGGGCAACAAAAATGGTGTGAAATCAACCTATTATTACCTTGGCATGGTATCTTCAGATAAGGAAAAATATGTTGAAGCCATTCAATATTTTGAAAAAGGAATAGCTATTAGTAGAGACATGAAAAGAAAAAGCA
>CAYVSF010000394.1:0-3386 GCA_964453775.1 uncultured Bacteroidales bacterium | reverse complement strand
CAGGACCTTTTTGGCCTGGTCCTGCTGGATGACGTATTCATCCAGCATCTTTTTCTTGGGAAAGGATATGCCATAAAGCCTTGTTAGCTGCTTCCTTTTCTCATCTCCCCTCCAATATGCCCCGGCTACGCTTAAGATTTTAATCGCTTTAATATATCCTGTATTTGGTAAATGCGGGCCACGACATAAATCGGTAAAATTTCCATGCTTATAAAATGAGATGGTTCCATCTTCTAAATCACTAATTAACTCCACCTTATACTCATCCCCCTTTTCTGAATAATAACTAAGGGCATCGGCTTTAGCAATTTCCTCCCTGTTGTACTCATTTTTCTGTTGAGCCAACTCCTGCATCTTTTTTTCAATCTTTGGAAAATCGGCATCGGTTATGGTTCTTCCCTCACCCAAATCTACATCGTAATAGAAGCCATTGTCGATACTTGGTCCTATTCCAAATTTAGTTCCGGGATACAAGGCCTCCAAAGCCTCAGCCATCAAGTGAGCTGATGAATGCCAAAAAGCATGCTTGCCTTCTTCGTCTTCCCACTTATGCAATTTTATGCTGGCATCCTCATGAATTGGACGATGTAAATCCCATACTTCATCATTCACAGTTATGGACAGTACCTCTTTGGCCAGTCGCGGACTGATATCTTTGGCAATATCAATCCCTCTTATGCCTTCAGGATACTCTCGTTCAGAGTTATCAGGTAAAGTTATCTTAACCATATGATTTTTCTTTTTAAGAATGCAAAGATAATAAATATTGATGCAATCAAAATGCTTTTCTCCCTAAAATCAGGAATTATTGCTTGTTCAACATGAAATCATATGAAATGTTCGGAAGTGATTTAAACGTAATTATATTTTATGGGGTCTTACTAAGAAATTTGTATTTTTAGCAATTAATGCCAAACTAAATTTAACCGTTATGATAAAGAAAAACCTAATTCTCCTTTTATCTTTAATGCTGATATTCCCCTCTTTTATATCAGCACAAGAACTAAAAAAAGAAATTACCCTGGAAGATCTCTATAAAAAGGGGACTTTTCGTCAACAATCGGTATGGGGATTACGCTCCATGAACGATGGTATTCATTATACCACACTTGAAAGAGATGGTAGAATCCTCAAAAACAGCTATAAAACCGGTGAAGAAGTTGAAACCATATTCAATCTCAAAGATCATGATACAGAAATTGAGTATATTGGCGAATATACCTTCTCTCCGGATGAAAA
Source organism: uncultured Bacteroidales bacterium (assembly GCA_964453775.1). Classification (GTDB taxonomy): domain Bacteria; phylum Bacteroidota; class Bacteroidia; order Bacteroidales; family UBA12077; genus CAYVSF01. Next base: position 2,147 of record CAYVSF010000394.1, on the reverse strand, counting down.
GCTCATCCTTTTGGCAACGAATCAGAATTATATCTACCGCCGTTCCTTTACAGCGGATTATTATATCTATAACCGCGAATTGAAAAGCCTGGAACCTCTCAGTGAAAACGGCAGTCAGATGTTGGCTAGCTTTAATCCGCAGGGAGATAAGGTTGCTTTCGTTAGAGATAATAACCTCTACATCAAATTTCTAAAAAGCGATGAAGAACGGCAACTTACCGATGACGGTAAATTTAACCATATCATCAATGGCGGAACCGACTGGGTGTACGAGGAAGAATTTTCTATTACCAAAGGTTTTGCATGGTCACCAAAAGGTGATAAACTGGCCTACTATAAATTCGATGAGAGCCATGTACGCCAATTTAACATGAACATGTTCAATCGTGAACTGTACCCGGAAAATTATGCCTACAAATATCCCAAAGCAGGCGAAGAGAATGCCTATGTAGATATCTACGTGCACGATCTTCAAATGGAAAAGCTCGTAAAGATGGATATTGGTACGGAAAAAGACCAATACATTCCCAGAATCAAGTGGACACCCAACAATGATAAACTGGCTATTATCCGCATGAACCGCTTACAAAATCATTTGGATATTTTAATTGCCGATGCCGCCACCGGAAAATCAGAAATACTATATAGCGAAGACAATAAGTATTACATCACCCGAATTACGGATGACTATCTTAACTTCCTGAAAGATGGAAAACGATTCGTTATCAACAACGAACTGGATGGTTATAACCACTTTTACCTCTACAACATGAAAGGTGAACTTATTAACCAGATTACAGCAGGCGAATGGGATGTTGCACAACTAATCGGGATTGATGAAGAGGATGAGCGTTTATATTACACTTCAGCTGAAGAGTCACCCCTGCATCGCGCTGTATATTCAATTGGTCTGGATGGAAAGAAAAAGAAGAAACTCTCCGAAAAGAAAGGAACCAACAGGGCCGTCTTTTCAAAAGGCTTTAAATATTATATCAACTATTATTCCAATGCCGATTCTCCATACTATATAAGCTTGCACAACAAGAAGGGTAAACTTATACGGGTTTTGGAGGATAATGAGCAATTGAAAAGCACACTTGGCCAATATGGGTTTACAAAGAAAGAATTCATGACCATCAACACGCCCAGTAGTAAATGGGACCTTAATGCATGGATGATAAAACCTGCCGATTTTGATCCAAACAAAGAATACCCACTCTTCATGTTTTTATACGGTGGTCCGGGTTCACAGCAGGTAACCGATTCTTACAGTGGACGCATGGCATGGTTCCAGATGTTGGCGCAAAACGGCTATGTTGTGGTTTGCGTTGATAACCGTGGAACAGGCGCCCGGGGAGAAGAATTTAAGAAAATGACCTATGGGGAATTGGGAAAATATGAAACCATCGATCAAATTGAAGCAGCCGAATATCTTAGTAGTCTGCCTTACATTGACGAGAAGCGCACAGGAATTTTTGGGTGGAGTTATGGTGGCTTTATGTCAAGTCTCTGTCTCTTCAAAGGTGCCGATGTGTTTGAAATGGCTATCGCCGTAGCTCCAGTTACCAATTGGAGGTACTACGACACCATCTATACTGAGTTATACATGGGCCTACCACAGGACAACCCCGAAGGATACGATGATAACAGTCCCATCAATCATGCGCATAAGTTAAAAGGGAAATACCTGCTAATACATGGCACCGGTGATGATAACGTACATTTCCAAAACAGCATAGAGCTCACGGAAAAGCTGGTGCAATCGAACAAGCAATTCGAAATGCAATTTTATCCCGATAAAGATCATGGAATTTATGGAGGCAATACCTCTTATCACCTTTACACAAGAATGACGAATTTCATTTATGATAATTTATAGTAGTTGAAGAACCAAAAAGAAAGCTCCGTTTATTAGCGGGGCTTCTTTTTATGAAATAACAGAATTCTTAGTAAAAATGCCTCCAGCGTTTTAAAATTTAAAACAAATTACTATTTTTGTACGCCCAAACAAGATGCCCAGATGGCGGAATTGGTAGACGCGCATGGTTGAGGGCCATGTCCACGATTTGTGGGTGCAGGTTCGATTCCTGTTCTGGGCACCAAAAGCTTCCGGTTCATAATAGCCGGGAGCTTTTTTCATTAACATG
>CAYVSF010000393.1:0-3396 GCA_964453775.1 uncultured Bacteroidales bacterium | reverse complement strand
CGTCCCGTAAGAAAACGATCATGATGAAGAATGCCAGCAAGGCACCCATCCACAGTGTTTGGCTCAGGTTGTGGATGGTGTAGTCCAGCAGCTGGGTTTGGTCGCGCACCACCTCAAAACGAATGTGGGGGTAGTCCTGCCGGAAGTGCTCCACCATGTTATGCAGCGATGATTTCAGATCCTGCATTCGGGCACCGGAATTTTTGATAACAGCCAGTGCAATGGCTTTTTCGCCCTCGTGGACAATCATACCATTTCGCTTGCGTGGGCGGGTTTTAATTTCGGCCAAATCTTCCAGCCGGAAGGTCTTTTCTCCCGATTGAAGCAGGATGGCCTGCAGATTTTCAATATCGTTTAGCTCCCGCTGGAATTTGAGGTTGTACTGGTACTGTCCATCCTTCACCACAATATTTCCCAGTTCGTAATTTTGCCGGAGCACGGCCTGCTCAATATCCTGCAGGTCGAAACCCAGGGAGTGGAGCTTGGGGCGGTCGGGCAGGATGGCAATTTCGGCGCTCATGGTGCCGCTGATATCCGCCATGGCCACTTCCGGTAATTGTTCCAGGCGCTTTTTGATCACATGGTTGGTAAAGCGGCTCAAATCTACAAAATCTCCGGCATCATCGTGGGTGGTAGACAGGTAGCCCTCACCTGCAGTGATGTGCAGGTAAAATACCGGCACATCCGAGGCGCTGGCCTTAATTACACGGGGGCGTACAAAGTCTTGCGGCAGGTAGTTCATGGAGCGGTCGATCTTCTCGTTTACATCGATAAAGGCCATGTCTACCCGCGTACCATAATCGAAGCGAAGGCGGATGACCGCATGTTCGTTGCGGGTTTCGCTTTCAATATCTTCCAGGTGGGGCACCTGCAAAAGCTGCCGCCGGATAGGGCGCACAATGGCATTCTCCAACTGCCGGGCAGAGTAATTTTCGCCTTCAATGTGCACGGTAATTTCCGGAATGTCGATATCCGGCATGAGCGATACCGGTAGGCGTGTCATGGAGGCCAGCCCCAACAGGATAAAGGCAATGAAGGTCATGCTAACGGCGATGGGGCGCTGTGCTAAAAATCGTACCATAGCCGCTTAGTTCTTTTCGGGTTCTACATACACGATGGATTCATGGGCCAGGTTGATATTGCCCCGGGTAATGACCCGGTCGCCCTCTTTCAGCCCCTCGCTAATGGCATAGGAACTGCTATTTTCGTGGCTGCTCTGCACATAATTCCAGATGGCCACGCTATCCTGCTCCAGGGTAAATACCACCTGACGGTTTTGGCGCAAGACCAGTGCCGATTTGGGAATCACCAGCTGATCCGGAATTTTGTTGCGGATGTGCAGGTTCACATTCATGCCTTCCATCAGCTTGCCATCGCTGTTGCTTACCAGTCCGCGCACAGTAACCAATCCGTTTTCATCCACCACCGGGTTAATTTCCCGGATGGTTCCCCGGTAGCTGCCGCCTGAAAGCGGATAGACCGTCAGCTCCTTGCCGGGAGCAATCTCATCCAGCTCCGATTCCATTACAGAAAAGCGCACCTGGAACTGTGCATCGTTGATGAGACGGCAAAAATCTTCGTTGCTGCCCACCGGGTCGTAGGCATTCTTTTCGATGTTGGCCACCACGCCTGTAAAGGGCGCGTAGAGCTTGCGGTTTTCATAATCCTTCAGGGCCCGTTCCAGCTCGATTTGTGCTTCGGCCAGACCGGATTTTACACGGGCAATCCGCAGGAATTGATCCGGCACACGCGAGGTGTCTTTGGGGTCGTATCCCTGCCCAATAAGCAGATCCTGGAATTCAATGTTGGCTTTCTCCAATTGCAGGCGGGCTTTTTCCAGAGCGCTTTCCAGGTTATCGTTATTCAGGCTGGCCAGCACCTGGCCTTTTTGCACCTTATCGCCATTTTTCACATAGACTTTTTCCAGCACCTCCGAAACACGAAAGCGCAAACGGGCCTGCCGGAAGGCCTCCAGTTTCCCATTACTGATAAGCTCTTTCTCGAAGGCCGAGCGGTTAAGGAGCATTGTGTCCACCGGGTTACGCGCTGTTTCCGTGGGCATTTTGTTGGCCTGCTCTTCCTTTGAATCTTCGGATTGGCAGGAAACAAGCAGTGCCAGGCAAAGGATGATAAAAAGGGACTGTTTCATGGTTGTGGTTTTAGCTTGATAGCTATAAAGATAGCTTTGAATCACAATAGTACCAAATCGATGATGAAAGAATCGACTTGATTTCTGCCAGTTTAAGTTATCGAGAGCTTTCTGCTATATCGATGTATTTTTTTATTTCCGTTGGTGATGTATAGCTCCAATTGGAATAAATCAACTTTTTATCGGGACGTATGACATAGTTTGTTTTAATAGCCGGGAAGCCATTGAAGTTCATTTGTACTGTTTTATATTTCTCTTCTTTAAGAACAATAAGATGATGATTTTTTTCGCTGAATAAACCTTTTAAAGCAGGAATTATTTTTTGATTTTTTTCTTCATTCCCTGTTATAAAGATGAAATCAATGTTCTTCATTTTATAGTCTAAAGTAAGATATGCTAGCTTATTAAGTGTATCTGCTGTAAGGATGTTTCGATATCCTAAAAAGCAAACAACAATAGTTTTATTTCTTGTGTTATCACTGGAAATAATGTCTCCATCGATTGTTTTGAAATGGAATGGTACACTTTCTCTAATACTTGTATCTCTTTTTTTATCTATAGATTGTGCCATTATGATATTAAAACAAAGAAGTGACGTAATAGCTGTTAGTAAAAAGTATTTCATTTTATTTGGTTTTAGATAGTTCAACTATTTTTTGATGGTACAGGTCTAATAAAGATTTGTTAATCATAGGGTTTCCCTTGATTACAATTCTATTGTTGGCATTAAGAAGGAACGTTTTTTCATGTAAATTATATGATTTTAAATTGTTTAGCTGACTAAATATCGTTTTGTAATCTGTAAAGTAATGAATGTTCTTATTTTCCGGAAGAGTTTTTAAAAGATCACTATTTTCTATTGGGTAGTTCTCTATCCATAAAATAACGGTAAAGTTCCGGGTATGGTTTCTAACAAATTGATCCCATTCGAAAATATTATTTAAACAGCCTGTGCATTCAGCATTTACAATATGAATTAGCTTAGGTTTTAAATTATTAAAGAAATCTTTTGTTATGACTTTTTTTCCATTTTTCAAAAGGATTAGAGCACTATCCGGGAATTGAATATACTGTTCTGTAAATTTAGAATTGTTCCTTTCTGTCTCTTTAAGTAGTTCAGCAAACTGTTTTGAAACCTGTTCGTCGTATAAAGGATTTCCGATTAGTGTTATCTTATTTTGATTATTAATAATAAATGTATTAGAAAGTTTAAAGAAACCTTCTAATTCATTATTTTTCTCAAATTC
>CAYVSF010000392.1:0-3411 GCA_964453775.1 uncultured Bacteroidales bacterium | reverse complement strand
AGCGAAATTTACTGCCAGAGGAACAGTTCCATTGGCGATATCTGCAGAAAGTGCAGTTCCCAGGGTTGAACCTAAACGGCCAAAACCCATATTTAATGCCATTGCAAGTGCCAGTTCATAGCCCTTAAACCATTTTACAATGGTACGCATCGCAATCACACAAACAACTTCAAGTCCGGATCCGAAGAGCAATCGTCCAATCATCATAATCCACAACTGACTTTCGGTATCGGTTGTAAAAGTGCCGGCTGCACCTAAAGCAGTAAGCGCCGCTCCTAAAGTTGCCAATCCACCAAAAGTTATACCTGCCAGTCGAATACCCCATTTATCGAGAATAATTCCTCCAACGATAATCATTCCAAAAATATTCGCCCATGTTGTCCACTGGATAAGGGTTCCAAACTGACTACTGGTAATACCCATTTCGGATATCATAAGGGGTTTAATACCCGAGAAAAAATCCTGAAACCAATAGGTTGAAAAGGTTAAACCACTAATGAGCAGCAACACAAACCATCTCATTAATGCAGAATCTTTCAATGCTTTCTTTACAGTATTCATAATGATATTTTTAGTTAAAATTTGCAAAAATTGGCCTAAAAATAACATAAAAAGATTAAGATGTTGATGGATCTGAAAAAAATTTTGAGAATAAACAAATTGTTCTGATTTTTGTCATGTTATTTGGATACATAAACATATTTTGATTATTAAATATAAAATCGCGAACGAATGAAGAAATTAATTTTAAGTGTATCTTTTGTGGTATTGTTTTTATCCATGTCTATCGCACAAAAGAATGAAGAAAAGGTAAAATGGTATACATTTGAAGAAGCTGTAGAACTGAACAAAAAAGAAGGAAGCAGAAAGTTGTTTATTGATGTGTATACAGATTGGTGTAAATGGTGTCATGAAATGGAGCGAACAACGTTTAAGGATCCCAGGATTGTAAAAATATTAAACAATGATTTTTACGCCGTTCGTTTTGATGCAGAATCGCAAGATACGATCCAATTCCAAGGCTACGAACTTATTAATGAAAAAGCAGGACAAAGGAAGGGATATCCTCATCAATTGGCAATAGCGCTCTTGCAGGGGAAAATGTCGTATCCTTCTATTGCATACATGAATGAAAACAATCAGCTTATAACTGCCATCCCAGGATATTTCAATGCACAAAGGCTCGAACCTGTGTTGAATTTTATCCATGAAGATGCCTATACGCATACTTCACTGAAGGACTACGTGGAAAACTATACAACAGACAAATAATTAATAGTTTATTTCTCTTCCCGGTAAAATTCAATGAAGGTCTCTTCATCCATTAAGAATTTTGCCGGGATGGGGACCACACTTCCAAATTGTTCTACGGAAAGCCTTGCCCTTGCGAGCATGCTTCCTCCATCCATTAATCTCATTGTCGCATTATCAGGAATCCGGTAATAGAGAGCCGGCTCTTCATTCTCTTCGAAGTGTCGTTTATTTAATATCCGCTCAAGGCTACTGGTTAAATTATTTCTCTCAAATTCTGCAATAATTGGCCTTCCTCTCAAATCCGTCGATTCAAGAACACCAAGTTCATCATTAAATCGGAAAAGTATAGTGGGTTTACTTAGATTCATCTCCTCTGGAGTAAGTTCAAAAACAGCTGAAAATTTTCTTTGCACCTGTTTCCCTGTAAACAGCGAAAGATATTCATCTTCCAAACGGTTCAGCTCATTAATACTCACCTGCATTGATTCTCCCTCCGGATAAAAATCGGACATTCCTGCAAGAAGTTCAAAACGTTTCTCACGAATAAGAATAATAAAGTTAGCTGCTTCTTCTGCTTTTTCTTCGAAGGTTTTATGAACGGTCTGATCTTTCGTCACAGGAACTTTAGCAAACAAAGAATCTCTCATCACCCTCTTATAATAAGTTGTTTTCTTGTGAGTAACATATTGTTTAATACTCAAATCGGTAAATACGATTCCCTCAGAGGGGCTCTCCATCCCATAAAATTCTTCCGAAATAATTTTATCAGGTCTGAGATTAACCGGTAAAATCAAACCTTTTTCAATCAATCTGTCCACATTAAAATTAAACCTACCCTCAGGTTCTAAAAAATAATATTGAGATGGATCTATTTCTTCGTAGCTGTCAATATCAATATTTGTTATGCCCCAACTAACCTCTTCCGAATCGGGAACATCAGTCACTCCCAAATACTTTTCCGCAAACCTATAATAGGGACCTGGAATTGTTCTGTATTCAGTGGCTTCAACTGTCACTCTTAGCGTGGTTTGAGGCAGGGCATATATAAGACCTTCGGTTCTTAACTCACTTAATCCCGAAACAGGTGTAACCTTCAATTCCTGCTTGGGTTTGCAGGAAATCAAAAGAATAAAAGCACAACAAAAACTGAGTGCTAAAAGCGTTTTTTCTCTCATCATCAGGGATTTATTTGTTCTGTTATTTCTTGTTACGCAGCGCAAGATAAGCATTTCCAATGTTTTCAACAATATCACCTGCAATTAATGCTTCCTGCGATGTTTCTTCAAGAGCTAAATCGCCGGCTAGTCCATGCAAATAAACACCAGTAACCGCAGCATCAAAAGGTTCATATTCCTGCCCAAGTAGTGACAACAACATACCTGTTAACACATCTCCGCTTCCTGCTGTTGCCATGCCCGGGTTACCGGTTGAATTGATCCAAACCTCACCATTCGGGCTTATAACTCTTGAATAAGCACCTTTCAATACGATAATTATATGATATTTACTTGCAAAACGCCTGGCCTTTTCCAATTGCTCATAACTGTTCTTACTTTTACCAGCTAAACGCTCAAATTCTTTTGGGTGCGGCGTTAAAATAGTGTTTCGTGGTAACAGTTCAAACAGATCCTTTTCGGCGGAGATATTATTTAGACCATCTGCATCAATAACAAGCGGACAAGAAACATTTTCAAGTAATTCACGAATACCCTTTTTTGTATTGTTCTTTTGTCCCAGGCCCGGTCCAATACCAATAGCATTGTAGGTCTCATATTCTTCAACATGGGTAAAAATGATATCACTCCAGTCGATGCTTAGCATGGCCTCGGGAACAGCAGTTTGCATTATGGTATACCCACTTTTAGGAATATGTGTTGTAAGCAAGCCCACACCGGTTTTCAGTCCGGCTTTGGCTGCCAATACTGCAGCGCCCATTTTGCCATAGCTGCCGGCAATAAGTAAGGCATGACCAAAAATCCCTTTATGATCAAATTTGAAGCGGGTTTTTAAGCGTTCCTGAACATCCTTCTCTTCTATATAATAATAAGGTGTATCTGTCTTCTTTATCTTTTCCGGGTGAAGACCAATATCAGTTACTTTCCATCTACCTACAAAGCATGCCGTATCCGAAAAGAAAAAAGAAAAAGAAGGAAACTG
>CAYVSF010000391.1:0-3431 GCA_964453775.1 uncultured Bacteroidales bacterium | reverse complement strand
CATTGGTGCTCATATTGCTTCTTGCCAGGAAAAAACTTACACCACAGGGAAAGGTTAAACTCACAATTAACGATGAAAAGGAAGTGGAAGTAGACCCTGGAAACACCATACTTTCTACACTTTCAAACAACGATGTATACTTGCCTTCCGCCTGTGGTGGAGGAGGCACATGTGGGATGTGTAAATGCCAGGTAATGGAAGGTGGCGGGGATATTCTTCCCACCGAAACCGGATTCTTTACCAGGAAAGAGCAACAAAACAACTGGAGGTTGGGTTGCCAGGTAAAAATTCGCAACGACATGAAAATCCAGGTTCCCGAAGAAGTAATGGGGATCAAGAAGTGGGAGTGCGAAGTGATTTCAAACAAGAATGTAGCTACATTTATTAAAGAATTCGTGGTGAAACTTCCGGAAGGAGAAACCATGGACTTCCAATCGGGTGGCTATGTGCAAATTGATGTTCCAAAAGTTGAAGTTGATTTTGCAAAAGATATTGAGGTAGAAGAAAAATTTCGCGAAGACTGGGATAAATTTAACATGTGGGATCTGAAGATGAAAAATTCCGAGGATACCTACCGTGCTTATTCCATGGCCAACCACCCCGCAGAAGGGAATATTATTAAGTTGAACATCCGTATTGCAACACCACCATGGGACCGCTCCAAAGGCGGATTTAAAAAAGTGAATCCCGGTGTTTGCTCCTCCTATATTTTCTCAAGAAAACCCGGAGATAAGGTCAATATATCAGGGCCCTACGGTGAATTCTTTATCAAAGATACCGATAAGGAAATGGTGTATATCGGAGGTGGCGCCGGTATGGCTCCCCTGCGTTCACATATCTTCCACCTTTTCCATACCCTAAAAACAGACAGGAAAGTTTCTTACTGGTATGGAGCACGTTCTAAAAGAGAAATCTTCTATGAAGATGAATTCCGGAAAATTGAAGAAAAATTCCCGAATTTCTCCTTCCACATCGCTCTCTCCGAGCCACAGGAAGAAGATAACTGGGACGGTCCCACGGGTTTTATACACCAGGTGGTGTATGACGAATACCTGAGCAAGCATGAGGAGCCCGAAGAAATTGAATATTACCTTTGCGGACCACCAGTGATGAATGACGCCGTGCAGGATATGCTCTGGAACCTTGGGGTACCCGAAGAGATGATAGATTTCGACGATTTCGGAGGATAATCCACTCAATAATACTAATTTTGAGGGTGACAATGGTGTCACCCTTTTTTTATACCTGTAAATATGAAAAAACTATATTTTATATTTCTGATTTTCAGCCTAATTATCTTATCATCCTGCAAAAAGGAATACACTTTTAATCGGGGATTTACACAGGGCACAACCTATGCAATAACTTACCAATCTATAAAGGGCACTGACTATCATGAGGAGATAAAACAACTTCTGGAAGATTTTGATTTTTCGCTCTCCACTTACAACGATTCTTCCGTGATTTCCAAAATCAACCGCAATGAAAGCAATAAGGCAGATGAGCATTTTACCTATGTCTATCATCTTTCCAAAAAAATAGCAACGCGTACCGACACAGCATTCGATATTACTATCGGACCCCTGGTAAATGCCTTTGGATTTGGTCCGGATGGCGCCATAGCCATCGATAGTGCGGTTGTTGACAGCATTCTCGATTTTACAGGCTATGATAAGTTTACACTTCAAGATGGAAGCATTCAAAAATCGGACTCACGGGTTAAAATAGATATGAATGCCATTGCACAAGGATATTCTGTAGATCTGGTGGCCGATTTCCTTGAAGACAAAAGAATAAAAAATTACCTGGTGGAAATAGGTGGCGAAGTACGCGCCAGGGGTTTAAACCCCAAAGGCAAAACCTGGAGAATTGGCATTGATAAACCCTTGGAGGGCAACAACAACCCGGGACAAAACCTCCAGGCCATCATTCAGCTAAACAACAAAGCGCTGGCAACATCAGGGAATTACAGAAAATTTTATGAAAAAGATGGGGTGAAATATGCACATATCATCAATCCCAAAACGGGCTACCCGGCTCTGCGAAGGATGCTGAGTGCCACGGTTATTACTGAGAAGTGCATAGAAGCAGATGCCCTGGCCACTTCCTTTATGGTTATGGGATTGGAAAAAGCGAAAAAATTCCTGGCAAACAATACCGATGTGCAAGCCTATATCATCTATAGTGATCAAAAAGGAAATTACCAGGTCTATAGCACGAAAAAAATAAAGGGGATGATCACAGAAATTGAACCATCCCCCAAAACAAACCATTAACGTTCATTTATGCATCGGTTGCGCAACTTCCTCCTCCACAACCACAGGAAATGCCTTTATCTTTAAGACCTTCCCCATGACTGCGACAGGAGCCACCATGAAATGTTTTGTCTTTGGCAAATATTAATCGGATTGATAAAGCTGCTACCGATATCATAACCAATACTAATGATACGATTAGTAATTCCATTACCGGCATAATTTATCCTTTCTTTTAATTCGTACTTGTACTTCTTCAACAACAAAAATACAACACAGTTCATTAATAAAAGATATTTTTATCCTTTATTTTTTTTGATTTGAAATTAGGCTTTTCTTTCATACCTTTAGATGATAGCAAATCATTGGACGAATGGGGACCATACGACTTTCACTTTTTTTACTGACCTTTTTAATCTTAGGATGCAATCCTACAACGAATCAATCATCCAATAAAAAAGAAATCATCATTTTTCATGCTGGTAGCCTCTCGGTACCCTTCAAGGAAATAGCCGACAGTTTTCAAAACGAGTATCCGGATTATAAGGTGATATTGGAAGCTTCGGGAAGTGTAGCTGCAGCCCGGAAAATAACTGATCTCCACCGGGAATGTGACATCATGGCCTCTGCCGATTATACCATTATCGAGAATCTGTTGATCCCCGGGCACACCAACTGGCTTATTCCATTCGCCCGCAACGAAATGGTTATTGCCTTCAGGGAAAATGTCCCCAATGCGAAGGAAATCACCCCGGAGAACTGGTATACTATTTTAAGCAAAGCAGATGTTCGCTACGGACGATCGAATCCCGACACCGATCCCTGTGGATATAGAACCCTACAGGTATTGCAATTGGCCGAAAATTATTATTGCAAAAAGGACTTAAGCAAAACACTCTTATCGAAGGATCAGAAATACATTCGCCCTAAAGAAACGGATTTGCTGGCATTGCTTGAGACATCCACAATTGATTATATTTTTATTTACCGTTCTGTAGCTCAGCAACATCAATTAAACTACATAACCCTGCCAGAAGAGATCAATTTAAGTGCACCCGATTTAGCGGAGAATTATGCCAAGGCAAGCGTAAAAATCCCGGGCAAAAAGCCTGGAACCACAATGGAACTCCATGGCAAACCAATGGTTTACGGCATTACGCTTTTAGACAATGCGCC
>CAYVSF010000390.1:0-3447 GCA_964453775.1 uncultured Bacteroidales bacterium | reverse complement strand
AAACAGTTACCGAATTTTCAACAGCAGCTTCGGTGGCTACTCTCTGAATGGTTTTAACAACAACCTTCTTAGCCTCCTTGTTGGCAGACATCCGGGCTTCTTCAACAATCTCGTTAATTTCAGACATTGCATCCGTCTTGGCTTCTGCTTTCAACGATTCGATAAGTTGTTGCTTGGCTTCTTCTGCTGATAAACCCGAAATGGCCTCCAACTGCTCCACCTGCTGCTTATGCATTTTGTCCAGCTCCTCATTTCGTTTCTCAACCACTTCCATTTGCATTTGCAAATTATCCCGAATGGCGTCGAGCTCTTTCTTTCGACGCTGGTTTTCTTCAATTTTTTGTGATAATGTTGACTCTTTCTGCTTGAACTTGTTTTCAGCAGCAATTAATTTTTGATTCTTCTCGTTGATTTGTTTCTCATGTTCCGATTTCAACTGCAGGAACTTTTCTTTAGCCTGCAAAATCTTATCTTTCCTAATAACTTCGGCCTCGGTCTGTGCCTCTTTAATAATATTGTCCCTTTTTTTCTTCAAGGCTTTATCCCAGATAAAATAGGAAATAAGGCCTCCCAGGACAAATGCGACACCTCCCACTATTAAACCGAGCACCATTGTTGGTATAACTCCTGGTATCATTGTTTTTCTATTTAATTATTAGTTCTTCTTTCTATTAAATTATGTATATAAAAAACCCGCATTAGTTTCTCTAATATTGAATAAAACCCCAGTCAGACATGGGTGGAGCTGCCATCTGCCATCAGACGTCCCCTGTCCATAAGGACTTCCGACGAATCGGAAGTGGGGCCTGCCTTGAAGCTAATGAGCTTGACTCCAATTTGTTTAGTGTTGAGTTTCTCAAGCATTAAAGAAACAATGCGGGCTAAATCTTTAACCTATATGTAAGAACGTTAGTATTGTCTTTCAATAAATTTATCCAACTCCTCGTTAATCTCTTTTATCTCTTCTAAAACGTCGGATTCTTCTTCTTTATTATCTTGTTCAAGCAGTTTAATAACATACTGCAAGGAGGCCATTGCTAAAAAATCTTGTATATCTTTATCCTTGTACCTCTTTTTATATTGAAGAACCTTTTCGTTTATCAATTTTGCAGCTTTCCTTATCCTCTCCTCATCTCTCCTGTCAATTTTCAAAGGATAATACCTGTCAGCTACATTTACGCGTATGGATAATTTGTTCTCCATGTATATTAAAAAAACTATCTGTTCAAAAGAGCAATACTTTTATCGATTTCCCGCACAATTCTATTTATTTTAATCTTGGCATCATGCTTATCATCTGAAGCCGATAAAATACCTTTTGCTAATTTAAGCTTATTATATTTATTTTTCAAGAACTCCAGTTCCTGTTCTTTGTCTTTCAGTTTTGCATTATATTCCTTTTCTTTTTCTTTCAGATTTGCGTTCTCATACCTAAGATCCTCAACTATAGCCATCATGGCACCAAGTCGTTTACGCAATCCTTCAATTATTTCTACACGTTCTTCTTTCATTCCCTTTAACAGCTAAGAAATATGATCGACAAAATTAATACAGCATTTACAATAATCAAAAATATTAATTCCACATTTTATAACTAAAACAAATTAAGTTTTAGTTTTGTTGGATATTTTTACATCAATTTTCTAATGTTTAAAGATACTGATAAAAATGGTCTTTCGAAAGTTTATATTTGTTATTTTACTCATCTCCTTATATATCAATGTAGTTGCCCAAAGTGATATAAAATTTGCAAATCCGGTGGATTTTCCCATCGCCCTTTCGGGGAGCTTTGCTGAATTACGATCGAACCATTTTCATGCAGGTATTGATATTAAAACCTATGGGCAAACAGGGAAAAAAGTTTACGCTATTGAGGATGGATTTGTGGCAAGAATTAAAGTAGCAGGCGGTGGCTATGGTCATGCTTTATACATTCAACACCCTAATGGCTATAGCTCTGTTTATGCACATCTTGAGGGATTCAACCAGGAAATCAGCGCTTTCGTAAAAGAGGAACAATATAGAAAACAATCTTTTGAAGTAAACCTTTTCCCCGCCGGGGAAAAGTTCAAAGTAAAAAAGGGTCAACTGATTGGCTTTACCGGAAATACAGGTGGCTCAAACGGTCCACACCTCCATTTTGAAATCAGAAAAACAAAAAACCAACACCCCATAAATCCTCTTTTTTTTAATTTTGGCGTAAAAGACAACACCTATCCTAAAATCAATTCTATTGCAATATATCCGCTCGATAAGCAAGCGCAAATTAATGGAGAAAATAAAAAAATATTTCTGCCTGCAAAGCAAATAGATAAATCAACGTATTCCATTGAATCCACAGATTCATTAATGCTAAACGGAAATATTGGTTTTGGTATAGAAACTTTCGATTATTTTGATGCCTCTTATAACCGATGCGGAATATATCTAATTGAATTTTATGTGAATGACAGCCTGACATTCGCAAGCGAATTTGATGAGTTCGCTTTCCATGAAACCCGTTACATCAATAGCTATATCGACTATGCCGAAAAAATCAGAAATAAAAAGTATATTCAAAGGGCCCATAAACTGCCAAACAATCCCTTATCTATTCTAAAAAAACAAAAAAACGGGAGAATTCAATTTCGGGAAAACCATGGCTATAAAATTTATTTCAAAATTGCAGACAGCTATGGCAATACATCTAGAATTGAATTTATGGGATATGGTGTTCCTGCTGTTGAATCAAAACCAACAGAAAATCAGAAACCTAATGGTTCAATCATGTACTGGGACAGGGATAATGGATTCATCAAGGATGATATTCAAATAGAAGTTCCCGCACTTGCACTTTATGAAAACCTTCAATTCGATTACGATAAAGAGCAAAATCCCGGCCTATTCTTTTCTGATATTCATAAAATCCACAAAGAAGAAACACCGCTGCAAAAAAATATCAATATTTCCATAAAGTTGAACAGAGCTTTCCGAAAGGATAAAAACAAGCTTTTGCTAATGAGAATTGATGATGAAGGAGAAATGAATGCAGTAGGCGGAGAATATAACAACAATTTTATTACTGCCCAGACAAGAGACTTTGGAAATTATGCGGTCTATGCAGATACCATTCCTCCAATCATAAAGCCGGAAAAAATGTACTACAGGGACACTATTCGAAACAGGTTGAGTTTCATTATTAAAGACGAGCTTTCGGGAATAAAAAGTTACAATGGGTTTATCGATGGGGAGTGGGCATTATTCGAGTATGATCCAAAAGAAGACCGAATCTTCTATAGAATTGATAAAGCAAGACTTTCAAAACAGGGCTTGCATGAACTTGAAATATATGTTACAGATAACAAGGATAACATTACTACCTATTATGTGGAATTTTACACAGATAGTAATTAACATCTAAAACCCAACAAGATGAAAAAACTATTCGCACTGTTTTCAGTTATAGGA
>CAYVSF010000389.1:0-3451 GCA_964453775.1 uncultured Bacteroidales bacterium | reverse complement strand
GCGATATCTGAAGGGTTTTGTATGAATGTTTCTGATGCCCAGTGCTCTTGAAAATGTATGTCAGCAGGAAGATAGAGGAGTTATTAACAGGGATATAATCTGTTGGCAGGATGTTGAGACGAAAGTTGTGGATAATTAATTCTGGTAATAGATTCTCTTGACCCTTTGTGGAATGCTGCTTAAAACTTCATAGGGAATGGTATGTAGCTGTCTTGCTAAATCGGTAACAGGAATATTTACCCCAAAGATCTCGACTGCATCTCCTTCCTCAACAGACAGATCTGTAATATCAGCCATGCATAAATCCATACAGATGTTACCAACAATAGGACAAGTTTGCCCTTTGATAATTACTTTACCTTTACCCTTGCTTAATAGTCTGTTAAAACCATCTGCATAACCTATAGGGATGATAGCAATCTGTAAATTTTTTTGGGCTTTCCCGGCGCGGTTATAACCTACTGTTTCTCCGGCAGGTACGGATTTTATTTGAGCAACTGTACTTTTTAATGAACTAACCGGTAATAATGATTCTGGATGGCAGGCACTAATTCCGTACAATCCAATTCCTAAGCGAACCATATCGTATTGAGCATCGGGGAAGCGTTCGATACCCGCCGAGTTGAGGATGTGTTTCAGGAACCGGTATCCCAATTTTTCTTCCAGTTGAGAACTGGTCCTGTGAAACAATGCTATTTGTGCTTTTGTAAATTCGTCATGCTGAGGATCGTCACTAGCAGCAAGGTGTGAAAATACACTGTAAACTTTAAGGCTCTTTTCTTTTTTTAGATAACTGGTTAATTTAGCTGTTTCTTCGGCTAAAAAACCCAATCGGTGCATGCCGGTATCCAGTTTAAGGTGAATCGGATAGCCGATCTGGCCTAATTTATGCAATTCAGCTGTGAACCCATTTAAAGTTCGAAAATTAAAAATTTCAGGTTCCAGTCGGTGTTCGATCATGGATTGATAGCTTGATGGCTCCGGGTTGAGAACCACAATTGGCAGGCTGATTCCTGCATTTCGAAGTGTAATGCCCTCATCTGCATAGGCCACTCCCAGGTAATCAACCCGGTGGTATTGCAGTAAATTGGCTATTTCATATGAACCGCTTCCGTAAGAGAAGGCTTTTACCATGACCATTATTTTCGTTTTCTCCTTCAGAATTGATCGGAAATAGTTTAAGTTATGTACGAAAGCATCCAGGTTAATTTCCAGCACGGTTTGATGCACTCTTTCCTCGAGCTGTCTTGAGATCTGTTCGAATGCAAATTTTCGTGCACCTTTTAGGAGAATGGTTTCATTGTTAAAATCGCTGGTTTTTAGGCGATTCAGGAATTGACCTGTATCTGAATAAAAGGATTTGCTTAGCTTGAAAAGATGTTTGTATTTGCTGATATTTTCACCAATCCCTATTAGCCTGGTGATCTTATTTCCAGAAATCAACCTGGCTACCTCCTCGTAAAGCTTCTTTTCATCCACCCCCGATTGTAAAATATCAGAAAGAATTAATGTCCTCTTTTGATGCTTGCTTTGTTGATGCATGTAGTTGAGAGCAATCCCCAGGGAATTAATGTCTGAATTATAGCTGTCATTTATAAGGGTGCAGTTGTGAATACCCTTCTTCATTTCAAGTCGCATGGCAATGGGAAAGAGCTGCGGAAGTCTTGAAGCAATGGTTTCTGGTGGTAATCCCATTTGAATTGCTGCGCTTACACAGTGAAAGGTGTTTTCTTTCGAAGCTGCATCGGTAAATGGAATAGACATTGGAACTTCCTGCCCGGCATACCTGAGAATGAACTTCGTGCCAGATGATTTTGTTTCTACCTTATCAAAGAATACTGCGGCTTTAGGATTCTCCTGCGACCAGCTGAGTGTTTCAATTCCGGAAGGAAGTGATTCATTCAGATGTTCCCTGATAAAGGAATCGTCTTCATTGAAAATGATGGTTTTACAATGACGAAAGAGTTTTGTTTTCTCTTCTAATTTTGCCTTCTTCGAGGCAAAATTTTCCTGGTGGGCGGCTCCCAGGTTAGTAAGAATGCCTATTTGGGCTTGTATGATTGCTTCCAGCCGACTCATTTCACCGGGTTGGCTAATGCCTGCTTCAATAACAGCCAGTTCGGTTTCTTTTTCTATTAACCAAAGCGAAAGTGGTACACCTACCTGTGAGTTGTAACTTTTGGGGCTTCGGATTAATTTAAAATGGTCCTGGAGCAAAAAGGATAACCATTCCTTCACAATGGTTTTTCCATTGCTGCCGGTTACTCCAATTACCTGCGCTTTCATGGCTTCACGGTGCCACTTTACCAGCTCTTGTAAAGCTTTTGTTGTATCTGCTACCTTAATAAAAGTTGCATCTTCCACCAACTCATCCGGAAGTTCCTGTACAATAAAATTTTTAACTCCCTTTTGTAAGGCATCCCCGATGTAATCATGTCCATCATGATGCTGGCCTTTCAGGGCAAAGAAAAGGATTCCCTCCGGTGAATAAACCTTACGGGTATCGATAGCCAGTTGGTTGATTGTCCTGTCCTTTTCGCCTTTAATTTGGCCATTAATGATGGCTGCTATTTTTGAAAGCCTGTATGTTGGCATATCTTTATTCTTGATTTTTTCTTTAGCGCTTTGTTAAAGCACCCACGGCAAAGAGGTTCATATTCATCTGTTTCACCCAGTAATACAAGCTTGTCTGAAGCGGTTTTTCGGTGGCTGAATTGGGCCAGTCCTCCACACTGCATACAAATGGCATGAACTTTAGTAACATGCTCGGCACAAGCCATAATTGCCGGAATGGGACCAAAGGGTTTGCCCCGGAAATCCATGTCCAGTCCGGCTACAATAACACGGATGCCTTCATCGGCCAGTTTATTGCAAACATCAAACAATCCCTTGTCAAAAAATTGGGCTTCATCAATACCAATCACATCCACATCGCCGGATAACAGCAAAATATTTCCCGAAGACTCTACAGGAGTCGATTGTATGGCATTTTCATCGTGCGAAACAACTTCTTCCTCCGAGTAGCGGGTGTCAATCATAGGTTTGAAAATCTCTACCCGCAATTTGGCATATTTGGCTCTTTTTAGGCGGCGTATCAATTCTTCTGTTTTTCCGGAGAACATCGATCCGGTAATCACTTCTATCCAGCCGCGATTTTTGGGCTTTTTATTTGTATCTTCGAGAAACATTCAATAAGAAATTCAGTTCTTTATCGTTACTTTTGTGTAATCCAAATTTGATTAAAAGAGCTATGCAAGATAACAAAAAAATACTCGGAATACTCAGAGAAATCGATGATTATACCCATCGCTTGAACACTTCCGGGAATCTTCCTGCCATCGAGAAAGATCTTCTCCTTTCAAAAGTAAGAAATCTATACGATTTAATCCTAAAAATAGAGGTGGAGGATGCAGGGGATGAAATCAAATCTCCTCAAAAGAAAAAACAACCC
>CAYVSF010000388.1:1373-3451 GCA_964453775.1 uncultured Bacteroidales bacterium | reverse complement strand
ATACTTTGAAAGCCGGCTTGTATCCTTTTATCTCACCAAATGAATTGTAAATTTCATAAGCAAGCATTATGGAATAAACCTCTTTGGTCATTTTTAATTTTTTTTCATCGAAGTACCAAATCTCTTCAAATTGGACCTTGGCTATTTGTTCTCTGGAAAACTCTTCCTTTTTCTCCAGCTCTTTTATGTCTTTAATACTCAGTCTTTTCCCTTCAAAAAAGTTATAGGGTATAAGCTCATTATCGTAGATAGCCTCAAAGATTCGATCAATGAGAATCTCTTTTTCAAGTTTACTTAAACATTGCTCGGTCCATTTATCATTGATGTCCGGGTTTTTTATTATTACATCATATATAATGGTGTCTGCAATTGTGGTAAAATCAGTGGTGCTTTCCGGTCTCTTTTTCAATTCATCGGTTGAGGAATCGTTTGAGCATGCAAAAGAAAATAGTATTAGAACTGCAATAAGGGCAATTCTGAAATGTAATTTTTTCATGATGTTGTATTTAGCGGTTAAATTTAAGTGCTTTTCCTTTAAGCTCAGTCTTAAATGTGCCCTGGTCATAAACCAAATGCCCATTAAGGAATGTCTTTTCTACGGCCGCAGAAAAAAATTGTCCTTCAAAAGGCGACCATTTACATTTATATAATACATTATCCTTATTAACTTCCCATCCTTTTGTAGGGTTTACAAGAACTAAATCACCATAGTATCCTTCCCTAATGAATCCCCTTTTTTCGATATTAAACAAAGTGGCGGGTGCATGGCTCATTTTTCTTACAATATCAGTAATGTCAAATTGTCCTTTTTTCCATAATTCCAACATTGCAACAAGGGAATGTTGAACAAGTGGACCACCAGAAGGGGCTTTGGTATACACTTGGTGTTTCTCATTTAAAAGATGGGGAGCGTGATCAGTAGCAATTACATCAAGTTTATCGGTTCGAAGGCCTTCTAATAAAGATTCCTGATCTTTTCTGGTTTTTATGGCCGGGTTCCATTTAATTCTGGTGCCCAGTTTTTCATAATCATGGTCATTGAACCATAAATGATGCACGCACACTTCTCCGGTGATTTTTTTATCAGCAAGAGGTTTCGTTTCAAAGAGGCTCAATTCTTTTGCTGTACTCAGGTGCAGTATGTGAAGTTTTGTTCCATATTTAATTGCTAGTTCTACTGCATGCGATGAGGATTTGTAGCAGGCTTCTTCTGATCTTATTTTCGGATGATAGCGAACAGGGATATTCTCACCATATTTTTCCCTGTATAATATAAGATTGTTTTGTATGGTCTGTTCATCCTCAGAATGAGTTGCAACCAGAACAGGAGATTCGGCAAAAATAGCCGCTAGCGCATTTTCATTGTCCACGAGCATATCTCCGGTTGAGGAACCCATGAATACTTTTACTCCACATACCTTCGCCGGATCAATTTTTTTTAGTAAAGCAAGATTATGGTTGGTTGCACCAAAATAAAAACTATAGTTGGCAAATGATCGATTTTCTGCAGAGTCGAATTTTCGCTGCAATTCTTCCAGGTTTGTTGTTTGTGGAATCGTATTAGGCATTTCCATGAAAGAAGTAACTCCACCGGCAATGGCTGCTTTTGATTCGGTAGTAAGATCGGCTTTATGGGTTAAGCCGGGATCTCTGAAATGAACCTGATCATCGATGACACCTGGCAAAAGAAGTCTTCCTTCAGCATCAATCACTTGCGCCCCCTCACAATCAATAGGGTCTTTAGATATTTTGTCTATAAATTCATTTTTTATAAGGACATGAAGCTTTTCTTTTTTTTCTTCATTAATTACAAGGGCATTTTTAATAAGTATACTATTCATCTCGTTTGTATTTTCTAAAGAAGCTACGGAGTTTTATTTTGATAACCCCCCATACGGCTTCATTAAAGATCCCGCCACTCATTTTGGAGGCTCCTTCCTGCCTTTCTGTAAAAATAATAGGTACTTCAATGATTTTAAATCCAAATTTCCAGGTAGTGAACTTCATTTCAATCTGAAAAGCATAGCCTTTCATCTTAATTTGATCCAGTTTAATAGTCTCAAGCACCTTCTTCGTAT
>CAYVSF010000388.1:0-1363 GCA_964453775.1 uncultured Bacteroidales bacterium | reverse complement strand
GTATAACATGTAAATCCGGCAGTCGTGTCTTTAATTTTCATTCCCGTTATAAATCGAACATAGCGAGAGGCAAAATAGCTCATCAGTACTCTACCCATAGGCCAGTTTACAACATTTACTCCACTAATATACCTGGAACCAATGGCTAAATCTGCATGGTCTTCTTTACATGCAGCATAAAGTCTGGGAAGGTCATCCGGATTGTGAGAAAAGTCGGCATCCATTTCAAAAATATATTCATACTTTCTTTCAAGGGCCCAATTAAAGCCTGTAATATAGGCCGTCCCCAGTCCAAGTTTACCTTTTCGTTCCATTAAATGGAGACGTTGAGGAAACTCTTCCTGCAACTGCTTAATGATCAATGCGGTACCATCTGGGGAATTGTCATCAACAATTAGTAAATGATACCCCCCATCCAAAGAGAATATCTTCCGAACCATCTTTTCAATATTCTCTTTTTCATTGTATGTGGGAATGATGACAAGCTTATCCGATTGCTCCATGAGTTTCGTTTCGTTTTTTATTATGTGATTTAAGGTCTATATATAGATAGCGAAGATAAAGTTTTTCTTGCAAAGATGTATTAGCTGCCTTCGATTATATTTTCCAGCATAGATTTTTTTATACTGTGAAACAGCTGTTTATGATTTTTTTCCAAAAAAAAGCTTTTGAAGTGTTGGAGAATTAAAATCTGGGTGTATATTTGCACTCCCATTCAGATAATGGGAGTTCTTAAAAAACTTTTTTTAAAAAAAAGACGCAAATATTTGCAGAATATAATTTGAAGTTTATATATTTGCACCCGCTTTCAGAATAAGAGATAGAGGCGAGGGAAAAAAGAGCGAAAAAGATTTGCGAGAGCGAAAAAAGTATTAACTTTGCAGTCCCCAAAAGCGGAGGTAGAAGAGCAGGGAAGAAGGGGCAAAAGTTCTTTGAAAAAATTGAGGCATCTAAAAAAAGCTAGAGTTTCGAAAAAGGCGTAAGCCCGAAATAATCCAGAGCGAAAGATATTTAACTTTTTGTTATACAACGAAGAGTTTGATCCTGGCTCAGGATGAACGCTAGCGGCAGGCTTAACACATGCAAGTCGAGGGGTAAGGCTTTCTTCGGAAAGCACACGACCGGCGCACGGGTGAGTAACGCGTATGCAACCTGCCTGTAACTGAGACATAGCCCCGAGAAATCGGGATTAATATCTCATATTATCCTTTAGTCTCATGGCTTTGGGATGAAAGCTGAGGCGGTTACAGATGGGCATGCGTGACATTAGCTTGTTGGTGTGGTAACGGCGCACCAAGGCCACGATGTCTAGGGGGTCTGAGAGGATGATCCCCCACACTGGTACTGAGACACGGACCAGACT
>CAYVSF010000387.1:0-3463 GCA_964453775.1 uncultured Bacteroidales bacterium | reverse complement strand
CCCATTGAACAGCGCCTGGATCCTCTTGCCGAAAACCGGGAAGTAAAATACTTCAACACCGAAGATGCCTACCTCTATGGTTTTGAAATTGAACTGCGCAAAAAGCTGGATTTCATTGATTTGCTAAAAGATTTCAGCATAGGAGGGAATTACACCTGGGTGAAATCGGTTGTTGAAATTCCAACGGATATTCTGGATCAAATTCATCAAACCGATCCCGATCGCCCGGCAGAAAGACCTATGCTGGGGCAGGCACCATATGTACTTAACCTTTACATGAATTATGAAAATAACGACCTGGGATTGAGTACAAATTTAGGATTTAACGTAGCAGGTGAAAAACTACTGATTATTACCCAGGGTGGAACTCCTTATGTATATGAACAGCCAAGACCTGATCTTAACTTCAACATCAACAAGAACATTGGTAAAAAATACAGGCTTGAATTTGGTGTAACCAATCTACTCAACTCGGAGCACAAGGCAGTTCACCATTTTGATGAAGGAGATTATGCACATTACAACTATTTACTGGGAAGAAGCTTTAAACTGGGAATAAAATATTTAATTAAATAGAATTTATGATGCAACAATATAGCAGGTTAGTAGTTGTTGTTTTTCTTTCCGCTCTTATGCTGTCGGGATGCAAAAACAAAGCTAACAGGCAGGCAGAAGACCTCCGGGCCGGCGAATCCCGGGGGCTTCTTACCTACCAGGAACTTATTAAAGCAAAACGCTTTGAAAGCCTTGATGAAGCTTTTAAGAAGCCCAATGAAGTTTACAAACTTATTGTGTATAACAAAGGGCTTGATAAGGTTCCTGAAGATATCAAAACACTAAAAAATCTAAACAGTCTGGAACTTACAAGGAATGCTCTATATGATTTACCGAAAAGCATTAATGAATTGGACTATCTACAATCTCTCTACCTGGGGTATAATAATTTTATTGAAATCCCCGAAGTTGTCTATGAATTAAAAAACTTAAAGCGACTGGATTTCTCCGACAATCCAATTACTAAACTGGATTCCGGATTACAAAAACTTAGGCAGTTAGAAGAATTCAGACTTCGACGGGGGCAAATTGAAGATTTTCCGGTATTCATGACAGACATGTCACAGCTTGAATATCTAATTCTTCCTGGTAACAAGATAAAAGAAGCTCCGAAGGAGATTGCAAATATGAAAGCACTTAGGAAGCTTGATTTATCGAACAATGCAATAGAGAGGCTGCCAGAAGAAATCAAGAAACTGGAAAATCTGGAAC
The DNA here is from genome assembly GCA_964453775.1 of uncultured Bacteroidales bacterium. Lineage (GTDB taxonomy): Bacteria > Bacteroidota > Bacteroidia > Bacteroidales > UBA12077 > CAYVSF01. The sequence goes on along the minus strand of CAYVSF010000387.1, from coordinate 2,197 downwards.
AACTTTTGATAGAAGGAAATAAGATGAGCAATCATTATATTGAAAATTCGCTTATACCTCTTCTACCAGGGGTGAAGGTACATTATTAAAAGTTTATAGAACAACAATTATTTCAAATCTATGTAAAGACAAAAAAACAGACCAATTATGAAAAATAAAATCCTTTATATACTATACTTATTGTTACTATCATCAAACCTTTTTGCACAAGATATAGAACAAAAGGGTAACAAATATTACACATCAGAGGGAGAGTTATATACCGGTATTTATAAAGAATATTTTGAGAATGGAAACTTAAAGCTGGAAGCATCTATAAAAGAAGGTGTGTATGATGGCATAACCATTCTTTATTTTAAAAGCGGGAACCGTAAAGAGCAAAGAGCATATAGGGAAGGCAAAATGGACGGCACCTGGATCAACTGGAACCCCAATGAGGTAAAAATCGGCCTGGCCAATTATAAAGATGGCAAGAAACACGGCGAATGGAAAATATGGGATGACAAAGGCACCCTGAGGTATGAATTGTTCTATAAAAAGGGTGAACGTACCGGAACATGGGTACGCTATGATGAAAATGGGGAAGTTATTTCAGAGAAATCCTATTAATTCTAAAAATAGCAGCTTAAAAAAAGAGGTGTGGGACACCTCTTTTTTTATTTCAATGCATCTATATTCAATAACAAATTAGGATCAGGACAAAGTTTGGCATATGCTTCTTTCTCACTGGGTGGTGCCACGCCGTAAAAATCGCCTTTCTTATCCAGCATATCGGTAATTAATTGGAAATGCAAATGCGGAGGCCAGTGTCCATTTTCAGGATCTGCCCCTATTTCAGCAATCTTGTCTCCTGCCTTATAGCTTTTTCCTTCTTTTAAATCGGATAAGGAAGCTAAGCTTAAATGCCCATATAAAGTATAAAAGGGGATTCCTTCCAGCTCATGTTGCAGAATTATTGTAGCCCCGTAATCCCCAAAATTATCATTATTGGCAAAACTATGCACCTTTGCATCCAATGGTGTATAAACAGGGGTATATGCCTCCAGCCAAATATCTATGCCCAGGTGAATGCTTCTGGGTTCTCCATCTCCGTCAAAGTGCCGGCTACGCCGATAAACCATTCTATCCTCAAGGTAGCCTCCCACACCTATTTTCTTACCTCCGGATGCTATCTTTCCAAAAATATACCTGTCAAAGGCAGCCGTATCTTCAAAATTAAAATCTTCAAGTTCATTATTCGTGTAAGAAAGATCCAGCACATGAACATCATCTGATGAAAAATCATCCTTTATGACAGGATGAAATAAATCAACCTTACTCTCTAATATTTTTTCCATAAGTATAGATAATTTAACATCCCGAAGATAAAAAAAAGGCCGGACTTATAACCCGGCCTCTTGATATATATTGTAAAATCTAAATTATTGATTCAAGCTTTCCAGTTTTATCTGGTAAGAGTTTCTTTTTTCAAGATCCACTTTTAGATTAAGGTTATGTTTTTTGTAAGAAACATAATTAGCTGTTATGGAGTAATTACCGGGAACAACTGAATCGAATGTGAAATTTCCATCGAAATCAGTGTAGGTGCTTTTTTGCGCACCTTCCAGTTTAACTTCAACGCCAACAAGACCTTCGCCTGTTTCATTATCGAGAATAGTACCTTCAATACTGGTTGTCATGACAGCATTTTTGCTATCTTTACCTTCTCCTTCTGCATATAAATTTGCTGCAGCAATTAGAGAAAGGCTTACAAATATCAATAGAATTTTTTTCATGGTTTTCTTTGTTTTATCTGGTACAAATATAGCCGGACAATGTTACATGAATGTTAGTTTGCTGTCATGCTTATATTAATTTTATGTTAACAAAATGTATCAATAGGAATTTGCTTTTGTTGAAATATTGGGCTAAAATTGCTGGCGATTACAAGTTTATGGTAGTATCCATATCAAAATTAGTAACCCCGAAAACAATTAACTTGTGAGATCTTTATTGTTTTTTAGTTTTATTCTGATTTTAGCACTGCACTCAAGAATTTACGCACAAAGTGAGAAAGGCGAGATTTACATGAAGCTTTTCAGTAATTTTCATACCTCATATAGTAATGGAGAGAATACAGAATCTGCATTTGAAGTACAAAGGGCCTACCTGGGATACAGATATCAAATGGATGAACATTTCTCTGCGAATATCAAAT
>CAYVSF010000386.1:0-3466 GCA_964453775.1 uncultured Bacteroidales bacterium | reverse complement strand
TATATTACTTAATAAAAAAGCCGCTTCTGTTTGCCCCTTCTTGTAGTTTATTTTTTGCGATAATTCAATTAGCTCATAAACTTTCTTAATATCTGCATTGGAATAGCTCTCCAGGCTGTCCGAAAAAGAATTAAGATTTTGATCAATGGTTTCAATCAATTCCCTCGTGCTACTTGCCGAAACAATTTCTTCCTGCCCGTAAAGCTGCAATGAAACGAAATATGCCAGGATGAAGATGCAAATTCTATTTTTTGTTAAAAATATGCAGGGGCTATTATTCATATCATAAATTCTAATGAAATTTACCACAAACAATTAAAAACTTCAAATGAAAATGATTATCATTGGTTTTTTGTTCACTAATGCATTGTTTTAGTTGACGAGTTAAATTATTGATAAGTACACAATTAATATTGATTTATGATTCCCTGGTTACAAATAGAAAATCTTAAAAAAACTTTTGGCGATGTTGTTTTGTTTGAGGATATCAGTTTTACTGTAGGAAAAGATCAGAAAGCAGCTTTGGTTGCAAAAAATGGGGCCGGTAAAACAACTTTGCTTAATATTATAATTGGAGAAGAAGGAGCCGACAGTGGTGAAGTGGTTTTCAGGAATGATATTGATGTGGGATACCTGCCTCAAAATCCGGAATTAAACAGAAGAAAAACCGTACTTGAGCTATTGTTAGAGGCATCTCCCGAGCATAGCACAGCTATAATGAATTATGAAAAAGCACTTGAAAAGGCGGATCAAAAGTCTATGGATGAGGCAATCGCTGAAATGGAGCGTTTGCAGGCCTGGGACTTTGAAGCCAGGATTAAGCAGGTGTTGGATAAGCTAAAAATAACGGAGTGGAACAAATCAGTTGAAAATTTTTCTGGTGGTGAGAAAAAACGCGTTGCTCTGGCTAAAGTGCTCCTGCACAATCCGGATCTCTTAATACTCGATGAACCAACTAACCATCTTGACCTGGGGATGATTGAGTGGCTGGAAGAATATCTGGGGGCTTCACGGATTACCCTGCTCATGGTAACCCACGACAGGTATTTTTTAGATCGCATTTGCACTAATATTATCGAGTTGGATCAGAATGAAGTGTACACGTATTCCGGGAACTATTCTTACTTTCTAAAAAAACGGGAAGAACGACTGTATAGGCAGGAACAGGAGGTGGCAAAGGCGCGTAACCTATTGCGCACAGAGGAGGAATGGATGAGAAGAATGCCTAAAGCAAGGGGAACTAAAGCGAAATACCGGATTGAAAATTACCATAAGTTGAGCGAGGTGGCGGCACAAACAAGAAGGGACGAGGAACTGGGTTTACAGATAGAGGCCTCCAGGATGGGAAAAAAAATTGTAAATCTTGAGCAGGTTTCCAAAAGTTTTGATGCGATTCTTATCTTAAATGACTTCAGCTATAAATTTAAGCGTTTTGAAAAAGTGGGAATTGTGGGTCCCAATGGAAGCGGTAAAAGTACCTTTTTAAATCTATTAACAGGTGCTATATCACCGGATGTAGGAGAAATAGAAAGAGGTGAAACCGTGGTTTTTGGGTATTACCGACAGGAAGGAATTCAATTTAATAATGAATTGAAAATTATTGATGTGGTTTCTGAAATTGCGGATGTTGTAAGACTTGGGAATGGAAAAACATTATCTGCAAAGGAGTTTTTAACTTATTTTTTGTTTCCCCCGAAAATGCATTATCAGAAGGTAGAGAAACTAAGTGGCGGTGAAAAAAGAAGGCTTTACCTGCTTACAGTTCTAATGAGAAACCCCAATTTTCTAATTTTAGATGAGCCTACTAATGATTTGGATATCATGACCCTGGCTGTTTTGGAAGATTACCTGGCTCAATTTGATGGATGCCTGGTCGTGGTTTCGCACGATCGGTTTTTTATGGATCAGATTGTGGATCATCTGTTTGTATTTAAAGGTGATGGTGCTGTACAAGATTATCCGGGCAATTATACGCAGTATCGAGAAAAAGTAAAGCAGGAACTTGCTACTGCAAAAAATCAGAAAAAAGAGAAAGAGAGCAAAAAACCAGAACATAAAGCGAAAGAGAAAGTAAAAACAAAGCTTAGCTACAAAGAAAAGCTTGAATTTGAAGCCCTGGAGAAGGAGATTGCCAATCTTGATAAAGAAAAGACAGACCTGGAAAGCATTTTAAATGGAGGAACAGCAGATCATGAGAAATTGCAGGAAATTTCTCAACGAATAGCGGAAATTCTTAAATTGCTGGATGAAAAAGAGGACAGATGGTTAACACTTAGTGAATTTGAATAAACCCAAGTTTATGCATACAGGAGATTATGAACAATTGAAAGAAAGGGCCAAGGAGCTCCAGTGTATTTATTTTGTGGAAGAAATTCTGGCGGATAACTCGCTTGATTTTCGTAAGAAAGTATATAGGGTGCTAAAAGTTATTCCCGATGGATGGCAATACCCGGGCTTGTGTAACCCCTGTCTGAAATTGGATGAAAGCACCTTTACAATGCCTGATTTCGAATCTTCAGGGAATTATATTACTTCTGATATCACTGTGGATGACAATATAGTGGGGGAGTTAATCGTCTATTATTCCGGTGATAGGGAAAAGTATGTTTTTTTGCCCGAGGAGCAGAAGCTTTTAAACACAATTGCAGATCGTTTGGCTCACGCGATTTTTCATGAACGTCTTCAGGAAACCCTGAAGGTTCTGAAATCGGAACAAACTACGAGTGTTGAAAAAGAAACCCTGGATTCAAAATCGGACGAGCATTGGAAGTGGCGCAGACGAATATCGGAACGAATAGCAGACTATGCAGAAATGGATAAACTGCAAATAAAAGCTATTTACTTGGTGGGCAGCGTAAAAGAGGGGACTTCCGGACCTGCCAGTGATATCGATTTAATTGTACACATAGATGATGATGCCCGTACCGATAAACAAATAAAGGCATGGATTAATGGCTGGAGCCAGGCATTAACTGAATTTAATTATAAAAAAACCGGCTATAAAGTTGAAGATGGCCTGATAGATTTGCACATTGTAAGGGATAAGGATATTCGAGGTAAGGATAGTTTTGCGATGATGATTAGTAGTAAGGATCCTTTGGCGCTGTTATTACGAAAAAAAAAGTAACCGGAATTCTATGAATTGCATTTTTGCTTCAGATTTGCACGGACATATTGCTAAGTATAAGAAACTTTTTGACTACATTGGGGTACAAAAACCGGAATTGGTGTTGCTTGGAGGTGATCTTTTACCCTCGGGCGCACTGGCTGCCATGGGGCAATTTAAAGAGATCGATGATTTTATCCTGGATTATTTAATTCCGGCTTTCAAAAAGCTTAAATCCGACTTAAAAGAACACTACCCCAAGGTGTTGCTTATTTTGGGAAATGATGATCCCAGAATAGAAGAAAGTAAGTTACAAAGTAAGGAAGCAGGTCTTTTCTGGGACTATATTCATAATCAAAG
>CAYVSF010000385.1:0-3472 GCA_964453775.1 uncultured Bacteroidales bacterium | reverse complement strand
AGGGGAAGCAGTAAAACCAATGGTATAATCAATGAGCTGGAAGTTAGCCGTAAGGCTTACATCTGCAGCCGGCATAGTCAAGGTGGCACTGGCTGCTGTGGCATCGTCCAGGTGTTCGGTATCTCCAGTCCAGTTCACAAATTCATAGCCGGTGGCTGGAGTAGCGGTTACTGTGGTTTCATCGCCATAATTCGCTGTTCCGTCGCCTGTGTAGGTTCCTCCTTCTGCGGGAGAAGCACTAATAGAGATATTATAATCAACCAAGGTAAAATTGGCCGTAAGTGTAGCAGATACTGGAGGCATTGTCAGCTGTGTTGACTTAGAAGTAGCATCTTCCACTGGAATACTGCCCGTCCAGTTGACAAAAGCATATCCCAATGCCGGTTTTGCAACCACATAAACCACTTCATTCATTTCATAGTTTCCTTCACCCAGCACATTTCCTGCATCTACAGGGCTTGCATCTATCAATAATGGATAGCTGGTGGTTAGTTCTTGTGCAATCAATTGTTTTGTACGATCAATTCCCTGCAGAATTGGATATCCATCTGCAGATACATCTGCCTGGGCAGCTTCAACAGTCTCCCAAATATTCGTAAAGTCAAGCAATGAAAGGTTTGTAGCAGCTGTACTTCCCTGCATTTCAGCAGTTGTGTAGCCTGTATTTCCTGAAACAATTGCACCGCTGGAAGAGTATCCAATAGCACTTACCTGCTTGGATTGATCCCAGTACGAATTTTGGAAGGTTCCAAAGACCATCCCGCTCAACGCTCCAATATAAGAACCGGTCGTTGAAAGCGAAGCGCCAAAATAGCAATTTTCAGCAATCCCGGCATTATAGCCGATAACTCCTCCTACCCTGGTATCTCCATAAACGGTTCCAAGTGCATAACAATCGGAAACATTTACATCCGTTTGATTATCCCCAATAAGGCCACCTACTTTATTTGCCCCTTCACCATGCACGTCACCAGTAGCAAAACATTGTGTAATAGAGGCTGTTTCTGAACCTGGCTCGGAAGCGTATCCAACAAGGCCGCCAATTGCTTCACTACCTGCAGTTACATCGCCGGTTGCATAAGATTGTGTGATGACAGCATTGGCCCCATACGAACCATAACATATACCAACCAGACCGCCTACATAGCTAACGCTGGCACCTGCTGTTACATCACCTTTAGCATAGCAGTTTGATATGGTGCCATTGTTATTTCCTACAAGGCCACCAATTCCATTATATGCACTTGAGTTAGTTCCACCATCCACATCCACATCAGCATGAGAATCTGTTATGTTTCCACCAGCACTTAATCCAACCAATCCTCCCACATAGTTTCCGACCTGGGCTTTTACAAAACCAACGGAGAATGAATTTAGTACAGTCCCATTCTTTAACAGCCCAACTAACCCGGCTGTAAGCTCCTTACCAGAAACATCCACTCCAACAAGCCCTATATTTTGAACAGTTCCTTCATTGACATACCCGAAAAGTCCAATATAAGTTTCAGCAGGTCTATCAATCCACAATCCTTTTACAACATTTCCATTTCCATCCAAATTCCCTGCAAAAGCCACACTCATGGAGCTTCCAATGGGTTCCCATCCTGCAGCACCCCAGCTATCATAGCCAGCGCCTCCTTCTGCCAAATAGTCCGTTAAATCAATATCATTCATTAAAATAAAATACTTGTCATTGTGCTCACTTCCCAGGTAGAGACGCAGTGCGTCCAAATGTTCCGGAGTAACTATTTGCCAGGGAGAACCAGAAGTACCATCCCCTCCTGCAAAATCTGTTTGCGAAAATCCTGAATAAGAAATCAGTAGCAACAATACAAAAAAAGTAAATTTGCGTTTCATACAATTCTGTTTATATGGTTTGACATGTTTATTGAATATTATATTCTGATATTTGGCGGATACCAACAGGGGGAAACACCTAATACATTGTAGATTATCTTTAGCCAGGGGCTATATTGAGGAAGATGAAAAAAGAATATCTGCCTTGATAACATTTCTCCCAAGATAATAATTCTCAAGGAAAAAACAATTGAATTATCGAAGAGATTTCAAAAATATGAATAATTGGTCGTTCTATTAAATAGAAGCTGATGTCAGATAAGAACCAAAAAGGAACACCAGGGAAATAATAGGATTGCCGGTATTTCAAGCCATCTATTTTTCTTGTTTATGAATGAATCATCTGCTAATCACAAAGCTTAAATCAACAGGTTCAATTGTTAAGGAAAGAAGTTTTTGGGCAATAGCTGTAATACAAATCCATTGCTTTACCTCCATTCTGGTAATCTAAAAAATACAGTCTTGAAAATAAACTCAATTCAAAAGCACGCTCCCCGAAACCGTTTCTTCACCGGAATAAGCGGTATAAAACAAATCGAGAATTCAATCCTAAAGGCATTTTCATTGAAGAAACAATAAAGTAGTTTTCGTTAATAATTTCAAGTGTGTTTTTTAAAGTAGCCGTAAATCCAGAAAAAATGGTTAATGAAAAAAATAATGGCTTTATACCGGCACAAGTCATCAAATTTCCTTGTCTGGTAGAGAATAATAACAAAATTTCCTGATTGGTCTAAATCTAAAACTCAAATACCACCGGGAAGGTCATGGAAACGGGAACTTCTTTTCGCCGCTGATAACCTGGGGTCCAGTCCGGGTTGCTAATTATCAGTCGCAGTGCTTCCATGTTTAAATCCTTATTGGCATGACTCTTATAAAACTCGATATTGCAGATATTGCCCTTCCTGTCGAGGGTAAAATTGATGTATACTTTTCCTTCAAGCCCATTTACGCGGGCATAAGCCGGGTATACCAGATGGTCTGCCAGGTACTTCTCGAATTCTTTCTTACTTTTTCCTCTAAAAGTGGGCATGTCCTCTACCACGAAATAGACTTCACCCAAATCTTTGGGCTCTTGTTTTAGAGCTTCCCAAGCCTGCGTATAATCCAGTTCGTGCTCAATCGAACCATGTTTATCATAATAACGCCAAATGCCAGTGGGCTTATTATTTTTATAACTGCCTTCAGCAAACAACCAAGCTTTTTTATGATAAAATTTGAAGATCCCTTCCCTTACAAGGGGTTTTACCGAGGTGAGTTCGCCTTCCATCAGGATTTGATCTTTTCTTTTCTCTACTATTGAATAGCGGTTCTCCCCTATCTCTGTAATAAGTGTGGTTTGTTTTGATTTTTGGGTAAAGCCGGATGATGTTAAAATCAGGAACACTAAAAGTAATTGAGTTATTTTCATCGTTTTCATAATCTTGAGGTTGTCTAAAATATCGAAAACTAAAACTACAATTAATTATTAAATAACCATCAATAAATTATTCTAACAAGCAGAAAAGGCAACCGAATAAATAACATCCGGTTGCCTTCAAATTGAATGAAACGAGCTGCATTGCTTTAAAAAAAATGATCTGTTCTGTGTTTCTTTTTGTCTTATTTTCAACCTCTT
>CAYVSF010000384.1:0-3491 GCA_964453775.1 uncultured Bacteroidales bacterium | reverse complement strand
TTTACTTTACACATCGACTTCTTCTCGGAGGATGAAACGATTATTACCGAAAAATTATTTATGGATGTAAGTGGGGACTTCGACTATACTCTTATTGCCGATGATGATAGAGATGGGGTGCTTAATCTTGGTGATGATTGTCCAAACACTCCAAGAGGTGTAGCTGTTGATACCGTAGGTTGTCCTTTGGATGATGATTTGGATGGTGTGCCCAATTATGAGGACCAGGAATATGATACACCTAAAGGTATGTTTGTTGATGAAAATGGTGTGCAAATGCAGCCTACTCAGGTGTTGAATGCTTTGAATTTTGATTTAGAGGCTGTAGAAAGAGAGGAAGCATACATGATGCCGATATCCTCCAGCTATGATACCTACGATATGGCTACAGTAAATGAAATTCCCGATAAATTTAAGAAGCTGGATTTGGATGGTGATAAATACATTTCGTTCGATGAATTGCTAAAAGCGATAGATGCTTTCTTTGATTTCGATTCGGATTATACTTCGCAGGATATCTATGAGCTAAATAGTTTCTTCTTTGCTCAATAAAAGCAAGGTTTAATACCTGGCAAGCCGATCCATGTCGCGCTTAAGATCTTTACGTTTTATTTCTTCACGCTTGTCGTATTGTTTTTTTCCTTGTGCCATGGCAATTTCTACTTTTGCCCAACCTCGCTCGGTGATGAACATTTTGGTGGCAACAATTGTATAGCCCTTTTCTTTGGTTTTCTTATCTAGTTTTTTGAGTTCTTTTTTGGTAAGCAGTAATTTACGATCCCGCTTGGGCTCATGATTAGAGTGGGTACCAAATTCGTATTCGGAGATATTTAGTCCTTTCAAATAGAGTCCATCTTCTTTAAAGAAACAATAGGTGTCAACCAGGCTGGCTTTACCATTTCTAAGCGATTTAATTTCTGTTCCGGTTAATACAATACCTGCTGTAAACTTTTCAATCAGTTCATAGTTGAAACTGGCTTTCTTGTTTTTTATTAGAACCTTGCCCATACTTCTCCTGTCTTTTCTAATTGCAAAGCTAAGATAAATAAATTTGCCAATTGCAAAAGTTGATACGATGATTTTTATTTGGGGCTTATGTTGTGTTTACCTAAATAATTAGGATATTTGTGAAAAATCATCGGAAATGAATTCTTATAACCTGATTACGATTCTTGGGCCAACCGCATCGGGTAAGACCACCCTGGCTACACATTTGGCAAAAGAAATTAACAGTGAGATTATTAGTGCCGATTCCAGGCAGGTATACCGTGGAATGGACATTGGAACCGGAAAGGATCTTCAGGATTATGAGATAGAGGGACGGGCTATACCCTTTCATTTAATTGATATTGTTGATGCCGGTGCGAAGTACAATGTCTACGAATATCAGAATGATTTTAAAAAGGTATTCAATGAATTACGCGAGAAAAGGATAGTGCCTGTGCTTTGCGGGGGCTCCGGCTTATATCTGGAGGCTGTTTTGGAAGGCTATCAATTGATTCAGGTACCAAAAAATGAAGACTTGAGGAAAGAATTGGAGCAGTATAGCCTGCCAGAGCTAACTAAAAAACTGGCAGGTTTAAAACCTTTACATAATACCACCGATACTGATACAAAGCGAAGAGCAATACGTGCCATAGAAATTGCACTGTATTATAAAGAACATTCGGAAATTGACCTCGATTTTCCTGCTATTCATTCCCTGAATATTGGTGTAAAGGTAGATAGAGGGACGCGTAGGAGAAAAATAACACAGCGTCTGAAGCAAAGATTAAAAGAGGGTATGATAGAAGAAGTGGAAGCCCTTATTAAAGAAGAAGTAGATCCACAGGATCTTATTTATTACGGTCTGGAATATAAGTATGTTACCCTTTATTTATTAGGTGAAATCGAGTATAAAGAAATGTTTGAAAAGCTAAATACCGCTATTCATCAGTTTTCAAAACGACAGATGACATGGTTTCGGCGAATGGAAAGAAAAGGAACTAAGATTCATTGGTTGGAAGCCGATGATTCATTGGATGATAATGTTCAAAAGGTTGTAAATTTATTGAAGCTTTGATGAATCTTCTTCTTCCCCGGATCGCCGTGCTTTTGGTATAGTGAAATAAAAAGTGCTTCCATTCCCGGTCGTGCTTTGAACCTTTATTTCTCCTCCATTTTTCTCTACAAACTCTGTGCATAATAGTAACCCAAGTCCGCTACTTTCTTCCCCTTCTGTTCCACGGGTTTTATATTTGTTTTCTATGTTAAAAAGGCGTTCCAGATTTTCTTCATCAATTCCTATCCCGCTGTCTTTAACCATAACGGTATAGTAATCGTCTTCTTCATAACTTGAGATTTCAATTACTCCCTGGCGAAAGGAAAATTTGATGGAATTGTGCAAAAGATTTCTGATAACTGTTTGAAGCATGTTTTTATCGGCATGGACCATGGGGTTTTTACCTGTATGAACCTTGATACTGATATCTTTATTATCTGCTTCTGCCTTTAAAATTGTTACTGATTCTTTGATGATTTGTTCCAGATCAATATTTTCCGGCATCCATTTAATTAAACCGCTTTGACTTTTTGACCAATTCAGAAGGTTCTCAAGCAGTTGATAGGTGTTTATCAGTGTGTTATGTAAATCGGCAATGTATTCTTTACGTTCAACCTCATTTAAGTCGGGTAAATTTTCATGAAGCAGACTGGCTATAGCAAGCATAGCATGAAAAGGATTTTTTAGATCATGGGCCAGGATTGAAATAAATTTATTTTTAGTAGTATTAATGGTATGCAGGTTCTTATTCTGTTCCTGAATATGCTTGTTTTTCTCCTGCATAAGTCGGTTGGTTCTTTGCTTGGTGATATAGGCCCAGCTTAGAGCAATGACCAATGCAACAAATAGTATCAGGATAATGGCAAAGGATTTACGAAAGTTTTTTTCTTTTTCTAAGCGTAATGCCTGTAACTGGTTTTTTTGACGGAGGAGGGCATTTTGATCGGTTTGTTTCTCAATTTCATAGCGCGATTGCATCTCAATCATATTTTGGCTACTGGTTTCATTAAGTATGGAATCTTTCATGGCAATATGTTCTTCCAACATACTGTATGCCTTATCTAAATCGCCTGCTTCCTTATAGTATTGCGAATAGGTATTATAGCTATCACTGAGAATGTGTTTGGCTCCTATTTTTTTGCTCAGTGCGATTGTTGCTTCCAGGTACTTTTTACTGCTTTGTAGGTTGCTCTTTTGCAGAAAGGCATCGGCCAGATTTAGTGATGCATTCGCCATCCCATATGTAAAATTACTCTTCTCATAAATACTATAGGCTCTTTTATAATAATCGATAGCAATGGAAAGTTTGCCTCTTTCAGCATAGACAATACCCATATTGGTAAGCGCTGTGGCTGTACTTATTTCATTTCCCAGGGAGTCAGCAATCAAAAAACATTTATGGTAGTATTCATAAGCCCGATCAATATCTCCTTCTTCATAAAAAACATTA
>CAYVSF010000383.1:0-3506 GCA_964453775.1 uncultured Bacteroidales bacterium | reverse complement strand
GGAATTGGCAACGATTGAAAATAACAGGATGTTTATCGTCGATAATTCACTGGCCCAGGATACCGAATGGGAAAAGCAATTGTTTAAGGAAATGATACCTTTCAAAAAAACATGGGTAAGCCACACCATTGAAGATAAACCAGAAGTCCTCGATCTGGCAGCACAGGCAGGTGCATGGTACGTTTACCAGGCTGTTTTTGATACTTCAGATTATATAAAGGAACGCATTAAAAGGTATCATGATCATGGAATTGGCGTTGAAGGCACAATTTTATTGGGATTAGATAATCAAACGGAAGATGATATTAAACGATTGATAGATTTTCTTCTGGAAATTGATTTAGACTTGGCTGAATTTACAGTATTGGCCCCTTTCCCTCATACGAAAGCTTATGATGATCTGAAAAAGCAAAAACGAATTTTCGATTCGGATTGGGATCACTATGATGCAGGGACGGTTGTATACCAACCGAAACATATGTCGCCGGAAAGACTGCAGGAATTATACCATTATGCCTGGGATACTTTTTACGCCGACTCAACACAGGAGGAAAGGATGTTCAAGCTACTGAAAAAGGCTGTTTCAAGAGAAATGGAAAATGGAACTTTCCGGAAACGCAGACAGGATTTATCCAAGGTGAGTTTTGGAAGAAAAGTAAAACCAAAAATAGATCACTAAGTCATGAAGGATTTGCTAAAGTCTGATTATATCGATGAAATTTATCATTTTGAGGGTCAGTGGGGCTTGCCCTCTATATGCGGATTAAAGGTGGTGCCAGAGGAAAACCTGGCCATATTAACGGAACTTTATGATGAAAATCCGGGAACTTCCGTGGCCGATTTTTGCCTCAACCTGGCTGAAGAAATTTGTGAAAAGTATCATCTTGATCCGGGACGGCTGATCTTTGTGGAGCATACCCCGGATAAACAATCCAAATTATCATTTAATAATGAGAGTTTTTTCAGAGTGATTTTAAAATATTCTGAAAATGGATTTGAAGAGCCGGACTGGCAGGAAATGAAAAAAGAAGAAGTTGACAAGTTATTACAATCTAAGAGTTAAAATATGGCAGAAGTTACGGAGAAAACCAAAGAGGAAGTACGCGAAGTTGTAATCGATTTTTTTGCTGAAGAATGTGAAGTGGATGCTGATTCAATTAATGACACTACGCAAATTATTGATGATCTGGATGGAGATTCTTTGATGTATCTTGAGTTGATTGAAATTTTTAAGAAAAAGTATGAGCTCAGTATCGAGCTCAAAACAATCGGTAAATATGCAATGAAGCATCCGGTAGAAACTATAGGACAGTTAATCGACATGCAGCTGCTTATCATTAAGCACGAAAACAATATTCTTAATATTGATTAATATACCTCTTGTTGAACAATTTAATTCTTTTGATATCATTTCTTTAGGAATTGATATAGAGGATGTTTCCCGCTTCAGGAAGCATATTTTAAAGGAAAGGCAAAGCCTGCTTTTGAACGATTTATTTACACCTGATGAGTTGGAATGCTATTCCAGGGATTTTAACTACTTCATTCCTTTGAGTTTTGTTTTTAAAGAGGCCATGTTTAAGGCTATTGGAGAGAGCTGGAATACCAGTACGATAGATTGGAAGGAGATCGTGTTTTTTCCTCCAGGTAAAAATTTTCAGGGTTCCTTAAAGGTTTTAGGAAAGGTCGAAGAAATCTTTAACGAGCAATTCATACATGCTGTTTATGCCAATTGTTTTACTAAAGATGCAGCTGCTATCTGTGAAGTTTTTTTGTTGAGAGATCCTTCCAAATGAGCGAAAGATATACTGATATGCATTTTAAAGGCTTTAAATCATTATTATTGTGAATCGTTTATATTCTGCATGATAAATATAAACGCTGTTTTTTTTAAATATAGAAGCTGTAAGATGGTTGATAATAAATATGCATTAATAGTACCTGCTTTTATTTCCAGTTATCCGGGAGGAGAAAAGGAACTCTTTGAAAAAATGAATATTCAGCTGCTCCCATGGCTGAAATCCATGGCTGGTTGTACATCCTATAATCAAAAAGAATTAGACGAAAGTTTAAGGGTCGTACCTAAAGATCCCCTCCTTCAGCAATTAATTGCATATCTCTATAGCTGTGCTTTGGGTACCAGCATGAAAGAAAGAAAAGGTTTTCCTGCCTACATTGCCGGATATAGCATGGGAATTTATGCAGCCATGCATTTATCGGGGGTATTGTCGTTTGAAGCGGGCATTCAGTGGATTATTACTGCTTACAACAAAATGAAGGAAGCAGTGATGGGGTCGCATTATGCGCTTGTGTCAGTAGTTGGACTGAGCAAGTATGATGTTGAAAAGCTGATAAAAGATATTAATGGTAAGCTTGAAGTTATCAATCAAAACAATACTTTTTCTTTTGTAATAGCAGGCCGGCAAAATGAAATAGCTAGTTTCATGGAATCCTCAAGGGAGCTTGGAGCCCTGTCTGTTTCAAAGATTCCTTCGGGCATTCCTTATCACACAGCAGTTTTGTCTGCCTCGACAAAAGTTCTGGAAAATGATTTTAATGTTGTTTTAAGGCAACCTGATATTGCAATAAAACTTATTTCAAGTATTGATCAGGAAATACTGGATAGCAAGGAGAAGGCAAAACGCGAATTGATACGAAATCTTATTACACCACTCAATTGGCATCAGACCATACGTTATATGCTATCTAAAGGTATTCATACATTTTTTGAATGTGGTGTGGGGAAAGATCTTACTAAAATGGGAAGATTTATAGAGGGGGATTTTAAAATTATTCCTGTTTATAAAAGTAAAAAGTTTATCTAAAAAAATGCCCGGAATGAACCGGGCAAATTAGGATTTACAGGGAATTAAAACGCTTTTTTTCTTAAGTATTTCCCAAGTTCTTTGCCACATTTTGCATAGGCTTCCATAATTCTGGAACCGGTATCATAGTCACTCATGCCAACCGAACGACCGGGGCATCTGTCCATTTCTATAACTGCGAGGACATTATCTGGATTGTCCTTTTCTTTGAAAATCACCCTGGTATTGATTTCGGCATTTTTTCTTGTTATGTAAATATTGAAGCCGGGCTCTGTATAAATAGTCTTTAACAATAATATGTAAGGCGCATCATCTTTATGTCGTCCAACCGTAATGTCTTCTTTTCCTAAATATTTATTCAATAGTTCTTCAAAACTGGGCTCAAAACGTTCTTCGCGATCATTGATCCATTTTTCTTTCCATTCATCTCCTTTTCCGGCTTCTTTTTCATTGTATTCATCTACTTTCTTTTGGACATAATCTGCTTCATTGTCAAACTTACCAACAGCCATATCCGAATAGTCATATGCTGTTTTAAGTGATCCGGCATTTTGCAGAAAATCGAGACTTCCTGAAACCAGTTTTATTTTTTGAGCCGATAGGGAAAAGCCCAGAGCCATAATTAATAGACTTAAAAATAATTTTTTCATTGTTTGGGTTTTTAAGGGTTCGTTATATTAA
>CAYVSF010000382.1:0-3530 GCA_964453775.1 uncultured Bacteroidales bacterium | reverse complement strand
TTAGTATAACACAGGCAAGAGCGAATGTAGGAAATGTAGAAAATCTAATACAAACATATTTCAATGGTCAGTATTGTTCCAATGCAGACTTGAAAACTTACATAGATAAAGATCCGGTTTCACTGGCTTATGCATTGGCATTGATTACATGCGATAAGAAGGAATCCATTACCCCGCCGTGGGTACTGCATCGGTTTCCGGACGTTGAGCGTATTTTATTCCAACTCAGATCCTCCCCATGCTTAAACGGGTGTACCTATTGTAATCAATCTTTTGATGCTGAAAAAGGGTTGAAGGAGTTCTTTGGATTTGATTCTTTCCGTGGATTCGAAGGGAAGCCATTACAGAAGGAGGCCGTAGAAGCTGCTCTTCGGAACAAATCAATACTTACAATATTTCCTACGGGGGGAGGGAAAAGCTTAGCTTTCCAGGTTCCCGCATTGATCGCCGGTAAACACGCTCATGCATTAACGGTGATTATCTCTCCACTTCAATCCCTGATGAAAGATCAGGTAGATAATTTAGAGAAGAAGCATCAACTAACAGAAGCTGTAACCATAAATGGTTTATTGGATCCGATTGAACGGAGCAAATCCATTGAACGAATAAAAGAGGGGATGGCCTCCATTCTTTATATATCGCCTGAATCATTGCGCTCTAAAACCATAGAAAATCTGTTGTTAGGCAGGAAAATTGCCAGGTTTGTTATTGATGAGGCCCATTGTTTTTCTTCCTGGGGACATGATTTTCGTGTGGATTATCTTTATATAGGAGATTTCCTCAAAAATCTCCAGCAAAAGAAAAACCAACCGGATCCCATTCCGGTATCCTGTTTTACTGCAACGGCCAAGCCACAGGTTATTGAGGATATCAAAACTTACTTCAAGGAAAAGCTTGATCTGGAATTGGAACTATTTAAAACTTCTTCAAGCAGGAGAAACTTGCAATACCAGGTCATCCAATGCGAAAGTGACAAGGAGAAATATGTAAAGCTACGAGATTTGATTGATGAAAAAAGCTGTCCTACCATTGTGTATGTCTCTCGTGTAAGAAAGACTGAAGAAATTTCCAGAAGGTTAGAAGACGATGGATACCCTGCACTGCCTTATCATGGTAAGATGGAGGTAAAGCAAAAAACGATCAATCAAGAGGCGTTCATGAAGGGTGAAACTGACATTATTGTTGCTACCTCTGCTTTTGGTATGGGGGTTGACAAAGATAATGTGGGAATGGTGGTTCATTATGATATTTCAGATTCGCTGGAGAATTATGTCCAGGAGGCCGGCAGGGCTGGTAGAAAAGAAACCATCCGTGCAGAATGCTTTGTGTTATTTGATGAAAATGATTTGGGTAAGCATTTTATCCTTTTGAATCAAACGAAGATAGATATCCATGAGATACGGGAAATCTGGAAGGCCATTAAAGGGATGACACGAGATAGGCAAAGTATGTCGAATTCGGCGCTGGAGATTGCAAGAAAAGCGGGTTGGAATGAGCAAGTTGATGATTTGGAGAACAGAGTAACAGCAGCAGTGGCAGCTTTGGAGGAATCGGGCTATCTGAAACGCATCCATAATTCACCCCGGATTTATGCCACCGGCATTCTTGTAAAAAATGCCCAGGAAGCAATCGACATGATCAATGGGTCAGCACGTTTTAATGTAAAACAAAAAGAACAAGCTACCAGGATCATGAAAAAACTAATTGCCTCAAGAAGCAGGCAGCAAAGCAGTGATGAGGTAGCAGAATCGCGTGTAGATTATATTTCAGATCATTTGGGTATCAAGCAACAAGACGTTCTACACACCATTGGATTATTAAGAGAAGAAGGAATACTTGCAGATACCAGAGACCTGACGGTTTCATTTTCTACGGACCAGACTAAAAATAAGTCTGTTATGACTTTGAAAGAGTTTGTTCGACTGGAAAAAAGCATGTATGAAAACATAGATCAGCAAGATCAAGTTGTACATATAAAATCTTTAAACGAGGAGGCCGTTCGTTCCGGAATTGAGTCTAATCCTAATAGAATTAGGACCATATTGAATTTTTGGGCCATTAAAAATTGGATCTCCAAAGATAAACGGGATAGTTCGAAAGACCATTTCAGAGTGGTTTATAAAGAAGACCGGAAATACCTCAGCGAAAGGATCTCCAAAAGGCATACGTTAGCCGGGTTTATAATAGACTTCTTATTTAACAGATTGTACGAGACGAACAAACATGCAGATGAGCAAAAAATCAAGATCGTAGAATTCTCTATCTATGAGTTGAAAGAGGCATTTAAAGCGGAACAGCATCTATTCAGCACTTCGTTAAGTATTTATGATGTGGAAGAGACGCTTTTTTTTCTAACGCGCATCGATGCTCTTAATATTGAAGGTGGATTTCTGGTGGTTTATAATAAATTAAACATTAAGCGGACAGAGAGAAATTTAAGGAAGCAATATAAAATTGAAGATTACGAGACGCTGAAAACTTTCTATGAGCATAAGACCCAGCAAATCCATATTGTGGGAGAATATGCCAAAAAAATGCTTAAGGATTATCATTCGGCACTGACATTTGTGGATGATTATTTTTCATTGAATTACCGCTCTTTCCTGAATAAATATTTCCCGGGAAGCCGTCTGGATGAGATCAGAAAAACCATCACACCGGCTCAATTTAAAAAGCTGTTTGGAGAGCTTACCCCCGCGCAACTGGAAATTGTGAAAAACAAGGAAAATAAATACCTGGTGGTGACAGCCGGTCCGGGCAGTGGTAAAACTAAACTGCTGGTGCATAAGCTTGCTTCCATTGTTCGGATGGAGGATGTTAAGTACGAGCAGCTTCTGATGTTAACCTTTTCCAGGGCTGCGGTCAATGAATTCAAAAGCAGGTTGATTGGCATGATAGGAGGTGCCGCCCATTATATTGAAATCAAGACATTTCATTCCTATGCATTTGATTTATTGGGGAGGGTAGGAAGCCTGGAGAGATCAGAGGGAGTTATTGATGAGGCTGTCAAAAGAATAAGATCAGGTGAAGTTGAGCAATCGCGTATAGCCAAAGTGGTTCTGGTCATTGATGAAGCACAGGATATGCAAGCTGATGAATTTGAACTCGTGGAGCTCCTTATGGAGGAAAATTCAGAGATGCGCGTCATTGCTGTAGGGGATGACGATCAGAATATCTATGAGTTTAGGGGATCTGATTCGAAGTATTTAAAAATGATGACAAAAAAAGAGGGAGCTAATCAATTTGAGTTGGTTGAAAATTTCAGAAGCAAACCTAATCTGGTTGAATTTACCAATTTATTTGCCAGAAAAATTTCTCATCGATTAAAGTCAACAGAGATTATTTCAAGGCATAAGGACAATGGTTTTTTGCGGATATTTAGACATCAATCAGCGCACCTCGAAGTTCCACTGGTGAAGCAAATCAGCAACTCTGAACTACAAGGTTCTACTTGTGTGATGACTAAAAATAATAAGGAGGCATTCCAAATAACTGGCATGTTGAATAAAGCGGGAATGCCGGCAAGACTG
>CAYVSF010000381.1:0-3555 GCA_964453775.1 uncultured Bacteroidales bacterium | reverse complement strand
GAGGAGCTTATTTTGGCGGAAAGCTATCGCTCAAAAAATTACCTGCAAACCAATCGTTTTTCTGCCTATTTGCAGGATATAATTACACGAAAGACAGATAAAGGAAGCTACTTTTTTAATTTGGGTGTTCGTAGCGGCTACTGGGATTACAATGAGCAATTGTTTTTTAGCCCCCGGGGTGCCATTTCTTTTAAGCCCCAATGGAATCGGTATGCCATTTTCAGACTGGCTTCGGGCTACTATTTTCAACCTCCGTTTTATAAGGAGTTAAGAAAAGCGGATGGATCTTTAAATAAGAATCTTAAGGCCCAGGAGTCTTTTCATTTGGTAGCCGGAATGGATTATGAATTTAGGGCCTGGGACAGACCTTTTAAATTACTCACTGAATTGTATTATAAGAAATACGAAAATTTGGTTCCTTATAAGGTCGATAATGTAAGAATTGTCTATGCCGGAGAGAATATTGCGAGTGGTTATGCTTATGGGCTTGATTTTAAAATCAATGGAGAGTTTGTTCAGGGCATTGAAAGCTGGGCCAGCTTATCCCTGATGAAAACGGAAGAGAACATTGCAGGGGATTTTTACTTTAATGAAGAGGGAGCACGTGTAGAACCAGGCTACTATCCCCGGCCAACAGATCAACGACTGAATTTTAGCCTGTTTTTTCAGGATTATTTACCTGTAAATCCCACCTACAGAATGCAATTGAGCGTGCATTACGGGAGTCGACTTCCTTTTACAGCTCCCTATGTGGACCGATATGATCAAACCTTTAGAATGCCAGCCTACCGGCGTGTTGATATTGGTTTCTCAAAGGTGATTTTATCGGAGGATAATGAATTGAAGAGTCCGTTTTTAAACTCCTTTAAGTCTATCTGGGTTAGTGCAGAAGTATTTAATTTATTAGATATTAACAATACGATTTCCTATTTATGGATCAAAACTGTCGACAGCCAGGTGGGATCGGCTAGCTATTATGCGGTACCAAATTATTTAACATCCCGCCGTCTTAATATAAAATTATCGGTGAAATTTTAGTAAATTAACATCCCCATTTAGAAAGTCGTTTCACATTTGCTGATAAAAATTTACTCTATGCTAAACGAGAAAGATCTTAAGCAATTAGAAGAATTAGGAATAACAGAGCAAGAGCTAACTACACAAATTCAACGTTTTAAAGAAGACTTTCCTTCGGTAAGGCTAAATAGACCCGCAACCACAGCTGATGGCATCCTTAAGTTGAAAAAGGAGGAAATAGAGCAGTATATCAATATCTACGATAATTCTGATGCATACAGGATAAAGTTTGTCCCTGCTTCTGGTGCTGCTACGCGGATGTTTAAATTCCTGTACGAGTTTTTTAGTGAATCGGAAAAGGGGAACGGAGTATCTATGGATATTCCTGTGGCGCTATTTTTTGAGCGTTTGGAGGAGTTTCCCTTTTTTGGAGATTTAAAAACCGTCTTGCAGGAGAATGGACTTTCATATAGTAATTTAAAGCAAAAGAAAGATTATCATACCCTGTTGAAATTCATCTTATTTGAAAATGGTCTTAACTACGGAAATAAACCCAAAGGCTTAATCAAATTTCACTCATACGGCTCTCAGGAAAGAACAGCTCTGGAAGAACACCTGGCAGAAGGCGCATTGTATGCAACCAATCCGGATGATACCGTAAAGATACACCTTACGGTCTCGCCCGAACACGAAACTGCATTCAGAAAATTGATTAGTGATAAAAAAGATTCATACCAGGATTTATACAAAGTTAACTTTGAAATTAGCTACTCACATCAAAAGCCATCTACAGATATGGTTGCTGTAGATTTAGAGAATGAAATTTTCAGGTTGCAGGATGGATCCATGCTTTTCAGGCCCGGAGGACATGGCGCTTTGCTAGAGAACCTGAATGACCTGGATGCGGATATTATTTTTATCAAGAATATCGACAATGTGGTGCCGGATAGTTTAAAAGAAACCACTGTAAAATATAAAAAGCTGATTGCGGGGGTCCTTCTGGACGCACAAAAAAAAGTATTTGGTTTTCTAAATAAATTGGATGCAGGAAATTTGAGCAGGGAAGATTTGGAAGAAATTGTTGCATATAGCAGAAAACACTTGAATATTCAGATCCCGGATGATTTGCTGAAGCATCATGATAACAGAATAGTTACAGATTTATTGCACATCTTAAATCGTCCTATACGGGTTTGCGGAATGGTGAAGAATCAGGGTGAACCCGGTGGTGGCCCATTTTGGGTAGAGGAACAAACAGGAAATGTTCATTTGCAAATAGTGGAAAAATCGCAAATCGATCTGCAGGAAAAATCGCAAAAAAGAATTTTGGATAAATCAAGTCATTTTAATCCTGTAGATCTGGCATGTGCCATTAAAGATTATAAAGGGGAAAAGTTCGATTTGAAAGAATTCCGGGACCCGGACACGGGCTTTATTTCTAAAAAGTCGAAGGACGGCCGCGAACTTAAAGCACAAGAATTGCCCGGCTTGTGGAATGGCGCAATGGCGCATTGGATTACGCTGTTTGTGGAAGTTCCTGCAGAGACCTTCAACCCGGTAAAGACTATCAATGATCTTTTAAGAAAAGAACATCTTAATCACTAATAGGACCGGTTTGATGCAATAGTGTCCAGCCGGTAAGCCAGTCTGCATTATTTCGTGGATTGATTGCACCTTTATAATCTACATCCTCGAACCAACTATCTGAATGTGAATGTAAATCTTCATATGCATTCATCCCAGGATTGATGATAAAAAGCTCATTAGTAATATCCAGCTCCACTTCGGTGATGGTATTGTTATGATTGGTAATGGCCATTAGCAGGTCGCTCAAAGCCTGATTATCCGGTTCTTCTTCATCGAAAGCATATTCCGCTACAGAATTAATCTGGTTGTTAGCAATTTCGTAAAAGATGTTATGATTAAAAGCAATATTCCCTTCTCTCAGCTGGTAATAGCTGCTGAAAAAGTTGGTATTGTATTCTAATGATATTCCTTTGTCCTGATTGTAAAAAATGGAATTGCTGTATTTTCCCGCACCATTATGGCTATATGAGATGAGGTATTGGCTGGTGTCTGAGGAATTACCTATGAATGTGGCATTGACAATTTTTGGTACTGTGTAGGGCTCATAAAATGTTGGATCCTCACCGCCATCATGTTCGGCACAATGATCCCCAATCGAGAAAGGTTGCAGGGCCAGGATATGTTGTAGCCTGCCCTGATAGCCTAAATCAAAATCGAAAGCATCATCGCCACAAAAAGAGGCGACAAGATATTTACAATCCACCGTTCCTCCAAAAAACTCGAAGCCGTCATCCAGGTTGGAAATCACTTCCACATGATCAATTGTCGTTTGATTCCCAACTCCGCCTAATGTAAGACCGTTTATCTCATTGCCTTTGCCAATATTGGTGCCGCCATGTCTTATGGAAACGTATTTTAGAATGCCGGAATTGTCTTTTTTATCAAATCCTCCATAAATACCTCTGGGTTCGGAAACAGGTATGCCTTCTATTTTTGCTTCTCCCTCTGCAG
>CAYVSF010000380.1:0-3559 GCA_964453775.1 uncultured Bacteroidales bacterium | reverse complement strand
TTCCTCCAGCGCTCTTAAGGTATTAATATCAATGTCGTTTGTAGGCTCGTCCAGTAGAAGTACGTTGGCTTCTGTCTTCAGGGTCATAGCCAGATGCAAACGGTTGCGTTCTCCACCGGAAAGGACGCCCACTTTCTTCTGCTGATCGGCCCCACTAAAGTTAAAACGGCTCACATAGGCTCTTGCATTGATGCTTTTCCCTCCAAAATTGATCTCATCATGGCCATCACTTATCACTTCGTATACCGTTTTTTCAGGATCGATTTTGGCATGCCGCTGATCCACGTAACCCAGTTCCACTGTATCGCCAATCTTCAGTTCTCCATCATCGGGCGTTTCTTCTCCCATTATCATACGGAATAGGGTGGTTTTTCCTGCACCGTTTGGGCCAATAATTCCAACGATGCCTGCCTGCGGAAGGGTAAAATTAAGATCTTCGATGAGTAAGTTTTCACCAAATCCTTTTTTTAGATTTTCCGCCTCGATTACTTTTTCACCTAAGCGGGGACCATTCGGAATGGGAATTTCAACTTTAGCCTCTTTTTCTTTAATGTCCTCAGCCATCATAGCTTCATAGCTGTTCAAACGTGCTTTCCCTTTGCTTTGTCTTCCTTTGGGGCCTTTTCGAACCCATTCCAATTCATGTTGCAAAGCCTTTTGCCGTTTGCTCTCCTGTTTTTCTTCCTGCTCCAGTCGGTTCAGCTTTTGCTCCAGCCAGGAGCTGTAATTACCCTGGAAGGGAATGCCCTCACCACGGTCGAGCTCCAGGATCCAGCCAGCTACATTATCCAGAAAGTAGCGATCGTGGGTAACAGCAATGACGGTCCCTTTGTATTGTTGCAAATGCTGTTCCAGCCAGTGCACTGATTCGGCATCAAGGTGGTTGGTAGGTTCATCCAGCAATAAAACATCGGGCTCCTGGAGTAGCAACCGACAGAGCGCTACTCTCCGGCGTTCACCTCCAGAAAGGATATTTACCGGAGTATCGCCCTCCGGCGTTCTTAAGGCATCCATGGCCAGTTGTAGTTTGGAGTCTAAATCCCAGGCATCTTTTTGCTCAATTTGTTCCTGCACTTTGCTCTGCTTCTCTATCAATGCATTCATTTTATCCGGGTCATTCATGATTTCTTCATCCGTGAACTTTGCATTGATATCTTCATATTCTTTTAAAAGATCTACCGTTTCCTGTACACCTTCTTTTACAATTTCAATTACGGTTTTATTCTCGTCCAGCTCTGGTTCCTGGGGAAGCATTCCCACAGAATATCCCGATGCAAAAACCACCTCGCCCTGGTAGGCATCATCCTGTCCTGCAATAATTCTTAATAATGAAGATTTTCCTGCTCCATTTAATCCCAATATTCCAATTTTTGCACCGTAGAAAAAGGAAAGGTAAATGTCTTTTAAGATTTGTTTTCCCTGTGGGGTGTTTTTACTCACATTTACCATGGAAAAGATGACTTTCTTATCGTCTGACATATTTTTGTTTTAAATAGTTTGCAACCAATTTTTTGCGAAATTAATAAAAACATTCGGGAAAAATTGATTGAATCATTTTATCTGATTATTTTTTTCTTTCTTTGATTCCCCTTAATTTTAAGGAATAAAAAAAACAGAACATGGATATTAAATTCCCTAAAAATCTGGAATATACTGCAAGTAAAATAGTTGAATACGACGATACGGCAGCTAAGTATGGATCCGGGCTGGTGGAGGTTTTTGCTACACCTGCTATGATTGCACTGATGGAAAATGCAGCATTAAAATCGGTATTGCCTTATTTGCCGAAGGGATATAATACTGTAGGGTTTGAAGTGAATATTCGCCATTTGAAGCCCACACCGGTTGGTATGAAAGTTAAATGCACAGCTACCCTCCAGGAAAGTGAAGAAAAAAAACTTACTTTTCATGTGGTTGCAGAAGACGAAGAAGGAAAAATTGGCGAAGGGAAACATATAAGATATATTATTAATACGGAAAAGTTTATTCAAGCCTGAAATCAGAAAACATGAAATCTCGATGATTTTCAAACACTAAGCAGAATAATTATAATTCAATAGCATGGACATTCCATGTGGCCATTTTTAAAAATATAAAACATGAAAAAATTTTTATTCCTTTTAGCAGCAGCATTTCTTGTGAACCAATTAAATGCTCAAGAATTAGTACAGCTTCCCAAACCCGATAAGAACGGGGGAGAGCCACTTATGAAATGCCTGAATGAGCGAAAATCATTACGTGATTATAGCGAACAGATGCTTTCGGAACAGCAAATGTCCAATCTTTTGTGGGCAGCTTATGGCTATAATCGTCCGGAAGATGAAAAAAGAACTGTGCCTACATCACGCAATATACAAGACATAGAGCTCTATGTTTTTAGTTCAAAAGGTGTTTTTCGTTATGATGCCAAAGCACACGCACTTAAAAAGCTATCCGGAGAGGATAAACGTGCAGTTACAGGGAAACAACCCTTTGTTAAAGATGCTGCGTTGAACCTGGTATATGTTTCAGATTTTGATAAGCACAGTGGCAATGATGAACAGGTAAAGAAAGTTACAGCTTCTGTCCATTGTGGTTTTATTGGGCAAAATGTTTATCTCTATTGTGCTTCTGAAGGACTGTCTTCTGTTTTTAGAGCCTGGATCGATCCGGGGAAAATTGCTGAAACCTTGAATCTGCCAAAGAATAAGCATGTGATGTATAGTCAGACTGTAGGACTTCCAAAAGAAGATTAGAAAATGGCCTATAATTTTGATGTTGCACCCAAACGCGAGAATACGAATAGCGTTAAATATGATTTACGTGAAAAAGTGTTTGGCAAATCGGATGTGCTTCCCATGTGGGTAGCGGATATGGATTTTGCCACTCCTGATTTTATCATTGATGCTTTGAAGGAGAGACTTGAGCATAAAGTTCTTGGGTATACATTTCGTTCAGATTCCTATTATCAGAGCATCATTGATTGGTGTAAGCGACGCTATGACTGGGAGATAAAAAAAGAGTGGATTTGTTTTAGTCCGGGCATTGTACCTGCTGTGAATATGGCGCTTATGGCTTATACCGAGCCCGAAGAAAAGGTAATAATTCAGCCGCCTGTTTATTTTCCCTTTTTCTCAGCTATACAAAACAACGATCGCGAATTGGTTACCAATCCGCTTTTAATAAAAAGTGGAAGGTTTCACATCGATTGGGAAGATTTGGAGAAAAAGATGCCTGAGGCGAAAGCACTTATTATCTCTAATCCTCATAATCCAGGAGGTACCGTATGGACAAAACAAGAATTGAAAAGACTTTGCGAGTATTGCGATAAATATGATGTGCTGTTGTTGTCGGATGAGATTCATGGGGATTTGATCTTTAAACCCAATCGCTTTGTGCCAGCGGCTTCGGTTTCGGAGAATGCTGCCATGCAAACTATCAGTTTTATAGCGCCCAGTAAGACCTTTAACCTTGCAGGAATGGCCACTTCAAGTGTGATTATCCCCAATGAGGAACTTCGTGCCGGCTTTAATGAAGTTGTTGAGCAGGTGCACGTTGGGAATGGCAACATTTTGGGAGC
>CAYVSF010000379.1:0-3561 GCA_964453775.1 uncultured Bacteroidales bacterium | reverse complement strand
CTGATTTGTCAACGTTCACGCTTTTGTATTGTAAAGGCTTTTCGTGATCCTTTTATGACAGGCGAAAGCGATGGCTCTGTAGGAGTGATGGCAGGCCTGTTGGTAACACTGCTTGGCTTTACGGCAATTAAATATTTTGGTATTGGTGCCGGAGAAGCAGCTATACGTTCACGTGAAATGACCTGGGTATTTGGACATTTTTGGTTGCGCGGATTATTAGGTGGATTTATTTTTGGACTTGGAATGACAGTTGCCGGAGGATGTGCTGTGGGTACACTTTGGCGGGTTGGTGAAGGCCAGGTGAAACTTTGGATGGCAGCCCTGGGATTCCTTATTGTATCCCCACTGTCTAAGTATTTTCTGGTTCCTCCAATCGTAAATATGCTTCCTCATTCTCTTCAATATAAGAACTATATGCCCGACTATGTTGGATATGGCGGAGCTTTTTTAATTGTTCTACTGGTGATTTTAGTATGGTATGTATTTGTGAAATGGAATGAGCGAACCGGTAAATTCAGTGCATTTTAAGCAAACCGAAAAATTAAACAATGTCAGTTATGAAATCAAAATATTTATTATTCCTGATACTGATTTCCTTCATGGGCTGCAATGCCATTTATGAAGATGGCAATGAGTTGGCTGAGGTAGTGAAAAAGGACATTACGGAAATATCCGTAGACAGTTTAACAGCACTACAGGAAAGTGGTGAGGGATTCTTACTTATCGATGTAAGACAAACTGCAGAATATGATGCAGGAAATATTGCAGGCGCTGTTTCCATACCTCGGGGACAATTAGAGTTTACAATTCTGGATGATTTTTACTGGGAGGACCAATTTATGTACACTCCCGAAAAGTCAGACAAAATTGTTATTTATTGTAAAGTAGGAGGCAGAGGTGCTCTTGCAACACAATCATTACAAAAGTTAGGATTTGAGAATGTAGCCAACCTTGAAGGCGGTTACATGGCTTTCACAGGCGGAGAAATCCCCGTTCAAAAAGTTGAATCGGGCGGCTGTGGTGGATAAAATTAAAAACGATTAAACACGAACATTAAACAAAACATTATGAAAAGATTAGTTAAATTTTCAGTTTTCACACTTTTAATTTCAGCCGTTCTTTTTACCTCCTGTAAAGAAGATGGTGATAATACAACACCGGAACGCACAACCGATCCCGAATTCCAAACACTTGTTGCCTACATGCAGGAACAGAATCTGGATTTGGATGATGTATTGAATGGCTGGATTACCACTGCAGCTGATGTAAACGAGAATGCAGATAGTTATTATATAATTGATATCAGAGCAACGGATGCTTATGATGAAGGGCATATTTCCGGAGCAGTAAATTCTACGCTTGGTGATATTTTGACTACAGCTGAAGGTGCTGATGGCAAGCCTGTTGTAGTTGTTTGCTATACCGGTCAGACTGCTGGACATGCTGTTGCAGCATTGCGTTTGAGTGGTTATACCGATGCCAAAGTGATGAAGTGGGGAATGAGTGGATGGCACAGTTCACTTTCAACTCCATGGGAATCGAATGTTGGAAATGCAGCTGCTGATGGCGGTTGGATAGATTCTCCAGGTGCTACTGTTGAAGCAACTGAAGAATATGATGATCCTGATATCACAGCAACCGGAACAGGTGCTGAGATTCTTGCTGCACGTGTAGATGCATTACTAAGCAATGAATTTAATGGTGTTGGAAATGCTGATGTACTTTCAAGCCCTGGATCTTATTTCGTAAACAATTATTGGGCTGCAACTGATGTTGAGCATTATGGAAATATCTCAGGCGCTTATAGAATTAATCCACTAACTCTTGCCGGTGAAGAGTATATGCTTCTAAATCCTGAAGCAAGTGTGGTAACCTATTGCTGGACCGGACAGACATCTTCTGTAATTACCGCTTATCTCTATGTATTGGGATACGATGCCTACAGTTTGAAGTTTGGCGCGAACGGAATGATATATGATGACCTGGAGAGCCACAAATGGTCAACTCCCGGAACCGATTTACCAGTAGAATAAATATAGATAAACAGGGTAGTAGAAGACTGCCCTGTTTTCAATCTCAACTAAATAAGGATAATTATGCAAAAGAAAATCATACTCACACTAGCTTTCATCGCCGTTATCTTTTCAGTGCAAACTGCAAAAGGGCAGGGATGTATGGAAGCTTCTTCGGAAGGTGTCAATATTGTAGGATATATACAACCTCAATATGAATATGGACAGACAGCCGATATGAAGGACTACAACAGCTTTACCTTCAATCGTGCAAGAATTGGTGCACTAGGGAGTATTCCTTATGATATCAGCTACTATTTTATGGTTGATTTTTCAAAATTTAAACCTGGCTCACCTTATATTCTCGATGCATTTGTAAGCTACAATCGTTTTGATTGGATGAATGTATCTATGGGTCAGTTTAAGGCGCCTATTAGTTTGGAGCAGAACACAGCCTGTCATGCTTTACATACCATTTATCGTTCAAAAGTTGTAGATGAACTTGCAGGCCCTCAGCGTGATATGGGAGCCATGATTTTTGGCGATTTGGCCGACAAGAAGATTCATTATGCACTGGCATTGATGAACGACTATGATCGTGGTTTCAAAGATGAAAACAACAATAAAAGTGTTAAAGGACGTATCACTTTTGCTCCTGCAGAGCAAGTGCAATTTGGCGGAAGCTTTGGTTATGGAAAAACAGGTGCTGAATCGGACA
Organism: uncultured Bacteroidales bacterium; assembly: GCA_964453775.1. GTDB lineage: Bacteria > Bacteroidota > Bacteroidia > Bacteroidales > UBA12077 > CAYVSF01. The sequence goes on along the minus strand of CAYVSF010000379.1, from coordinate 831 downwards.
ATACGAAAACACGTCTGGGTGCCGAACTGCAACTAAGCTTTGGAAACTTCCTTATGCAGGGTGAATACCTTTGGGGCGATGATACCGGAGATTATACTACCGGTGGTGGATGCGACGGTACTCCTATAGAATACCATACAGGTGGCGTAACTCGTAGCGGTTTCTTTGCTCAGGCAATGTATAGAACAGCCATGAATGTCGAGCCTGTAGTTAAATTTGAATCTTACGATGCCGACCTTTCCATCGATGGAAATACACAGACTATTTTAACCTACGGTGTGAACTATTTTATGAACGACTGGACACGCTTTCAATTGAACTACCGCTATAGAGCAGAAGGTGACAATGAGGTACGCAATGACCAGGTGGTTCTTCAGGTTCAGGTTAGATTTTAATCAGAAAAAATAAAAGCTATGAATTATAAAAGATTATTAATCGGTGTTTTTCTTGTGATTTTTACACAAAGTCTATTTGCGCAGGATTTGATTTCTGCAAAAGAGACCAAAAAATTGCTGAATGATAAAAATACAGTAATTGTTTCAGCACGGGGAGCCAGTGATTTTGCAAAAGTGCATATCAGGGGTGCTGTAAACCTTCCTGTTGGAGAACTGGCCAAAGAAGGCGAACCCGAGGGAATATTAAAGAGCCCTTCAGAACTTGCCCAGGTATTAGGCGCTAAAGGCATTTCTCCTGATAAAAAGGTGATTATTTACGATAGTGGTTCTAATAAAGGAGCCGGAAGAGTATACTGGGTGCTTAAGTATTTAGGCTTTTCAGATGTTGCTGTATTAGATGGCCGAACCACTAACATTTGTATCCACAGCGATACTC
>CAYVSF010000378.1:0-3562 GCA_964453775.1 uncultured Bacteroidales bacterium | reverse complement strand
ATGAAAATTGAGTTCTTTGGATCAGACAGTTTGAATATCGTAGAATTAAATACTACAGGTGATAACGATAACTACATTAAATGTGATATAGAATCGGAATATCTTCATAGTGAGGTTTTTAACCTGTTCACTTCTTGTTTCGAAAATGCAAATAAACTCTATGAATTTTTTGGAGCCACAAAGTATAATTCGCGTAAAATAGTCCCATTGAGAAACGAGTTGCTGCAAAAGCTGGATAAGATGAAGAAAATTGATAGTTTAGACCAGTTTGAGAGTTTTATCGGGCAAATTTTTTTGGGTCAGGATTTTATTGACGCATTGGATAAGGAGTATTCAAATTGGAAGTCAAACTGGAAGTATTACAGGGATAAGTTAATTGAAGTGAATAAAGGTTTAATTGAAATCACTGAAAAATGCATTGAGGAACAGAGAATTCTGTGGGTAATCGGTTACTGATAAAAAAAAATATAAAAAATTTGAATAATTCTATGTTTTGTATAAAAAATTGTTTTATATTTGTAACTACAAAAATGGCTATTATATCTCCTCTATATATATAATAGTTTAGGTTAATAAATTTTGAGTGTTGAATTGGGGCTGCCTCTCAAGCAGCCCTTTTTCTTTTTACAGACTTTCCTAATTAATTTTCAAGCATTACATATTGATTGTTTTATCAAAAATATTCAGGCAAGGCGGCTGCAATAAAAATCAGAATAGAACACAGTTTTTACCATTTAGGAACGTATTATTTATATATACTTTTGCTTAATATTTGGGAAGAATGATCATTAAACTTTTCCCCTTATCCAAGCACTAAATATGGGATAATCATGGAGGTTAAGGAGTGGTTTTTGGACTTTTTAAACATTTCGTATTAAAATGCGAAGCGGGCAGAAAATTATGGAAGTTTTCTGTGCACAGCTATTAAAATAAAAATAACAATTGATATTGTAAGGCGTAAAGTATTGTGCCCGAGGCGGGAGTCGAACCCGCACCTGCCGAAGCAGACATGACCCTGAATCATGCGCGTCTACCAATTCCGCCACCCGGGCTTAAGGGACAGCAAAAATAATAAAATTCTATAAAATCAAATACTTTTTGCCATTTTATTTACAGACCCTGCTTGATAGCTTTCGCTAATTTTTTTCGGCTAACAGGAAATCCATGCGCCGGAAAGAAATATTCGCAACCCGAATTATAAAGCTTTTCCCAGCTCTTTTTTAATGCTTCCATATCATTTCCGAAAGGAGGTTTTATGGTCCAGGGGAATAAATTGAAAAGACAATCTCCAACAAAACAATATCTATTATTTATTATGATTGATGATGAGCCCGAAGTATGTCCCGGAGTAGCTATAATACTCCCTTCTATTCCAAATTTTTGGAGGGATAGTTGCTTGCTAAATGTGATATCTGCTTTAACTGGTGTATAATAAGCAAGGGAAGGTGTATATTTATTTCCAAGTTTAACAATCCAACGAAACAAAGGGTTAAGTCCTGCAGGCAATGGTGTATAACCCTGTTCAAGGTTGCTCTTTTCATTTTCATGTAAAATAATCTTCGGATGATATTTTCTTGCTAAATCATCGAGTGCTCCTGTGTGATCATAATGCGTATGGGTTAAAATTACAAAATCTATGCTATTGTTTTTAGTAATATGGCGAACAGTCCGGGACAGTTTATAAAACTTACTTTTATTGCCGGCATCAATAAGTGTGTTATAATTACCTGTCTGGATAAGATAAACATTGCAATTTCCCGAGAGTATGTGGTAAGCGGTCAAATTCTGTTCATGAATAATTCTTTTAACCATAATCTGTATTTATATTTTGAAATTTAAGCAATTCCTGTTAATTTTCAGAAAATATGAAACAATGAAAATGAAAATTGGCATCTATATTTTATTAATCACTCTTTTTGTGTCAAACACTTTCCAATTGTTTTCCCAGTGCTTACCTTTTTTATCAGGAAAGGTTCCGGTGTACTCATCCTCTGAATTGAATCCGGATAAAGTAAAAGATTATGGACCATATGGCGCTGTAAATTTATTTGATAACGATACAACCACTTGTTGGGCAACTCCTGTTCAAGACGATAATCTGTTTTATTTGTTTTTTCCTATTTCCAATGGACATTCATCGTTTCAATTGCTAAATGGATATGCAAAGTCCTTGAGTCTTTATCATGCTAATTCGCGTTTGAAGGAAATTACTTGTGAACTCTTCATGGGTGTTTTAAAACAAGGCCATGTAAGTGAAATGCATGAGGAATATTGCCTGTATAGTTTGCGCCAGGAGTTCCAAATTCATATTACGGATACGATGAAATGGCATCAAATAGCAATGCCTGTTAACTGGGAGGCTGCATTATCAAATGCAGGCGATGTTTTGAAGAGCAATGACATTACGCCTCTTTCAGGAGCGTTTCTACGATTCTATCTTAAAATCTCTGCGAATAATATTTATAAAGGGGTGACTTATGAAGACTTGTGTATCTCAGAAATCCAATTGCAAGAGAAGACCGATTCTTATCAATTTGGAAATCCAAATAATGAGAAAATTGTAATCATAAGAAATACTGACACTACAGGAATCCTAAAAAGTAGTGCATATGTATATATGCTTTTGGATGAAGACCCACATAACGGATACTGCATTGTTCAGGAATTGCCTTCTCAAGCATTAGGAGTAAGTGTTGGAGGTGAAGGTAGATATATGGTTGTGAATGAGAGTGCAGAGCTTTTAGATCTCTCAGCTATAATCGGGGAAGAAGTGAATATTTATGGGTTTATCCATGAAAAGGGCAATATTATGCTAGATGCATACACTATGGATGAATTTGAAAAAATCTCATTCAATCTAACCATTTGGTCTGTATTGAATCCTTCAAATTGAAAGTTATTCGTTAAGCGTCCAGACTAATGTATTTCCCGAATAAAAATTATAACTTCTGTTATGAATATTTGTACTTCCTGGAACATTTTCCTGCGCCGATAAATAGTAAAATCCAACTTCCATCTCGTACTTTTTTTCGGATTGCGATTCTACTATTCCTAATTCTTCATCATTGGCCTTTACCAGAACATTATAACCTGTATTGTTTTCCACCAGGAGATAAGCTCCAGAGTTATCTTCCAAACAAGAAGAAAGGATTAAAATAAATAAGCTTAAAAATGGGAGTAGTATTTTTTTATTCATCATGAAATCTATAGTTAATTCAAACAAATATATTAAAATTGCATATATAAAATAGTAAATTTATCTAAATTTCAGTTAAACTAATATGCCTTATAATTATCAAAATGTATGATAGATGAAATGAATCGTATATCAGAATAATTCTTAATATAAAAACTACTTCAATGAGAAAACTTACTTTTTTACTATTCATTGCATTGGCAAGTTTTGCCTGCACAAATGAAACGAAAGATATGAAGGAAAATCCGTTCATGTCGGAGTACAATACTCCTTATGATGTACCGCCTTATGATGTTATAGAAGATGAACACTATTTACCAGCATTTAAAGCTGGGATGGAGGAGCAGAATACGGAAATAGAGGAAA
>CAYVSF010000377.1:0-3574 GCA_964453775.1 uncultured Bacteroidales bacterium | reverse complement strand
AGATTCTCCGGAGTGACTGGAGTTCAGACGTGTGCTCTTCCGATCTATCCCTCGGTAAAGGCAGAAACCGATTACCTGATGTGCGATGGCTATATCTGGAAAAATTCGGTGGATGCCGATGGGATAGCCCTTACACCTGATGGCAGCTACCTCTACTATATAGCGCTTAGCGGACACAGCCTGTATCGCGTCTCTACGAGCGCCCTAAATGATAATAGCCTGTCTGCAGAACAGCTGGAAGCAAAAGTGGAAAAAGTAATGGCAGTTCCCGCCACCGACGGCATGCTTTTCGATGATGAAAACAACCTCTGGATGGGCGGACTGGAGGACAAGTCTGTAAATATGCTGGCAGAAGACGGAATATTGTACAAGGTGGTGAAAGACAGCGCTATCCGTTGGGCCGACTCGTTTGCGAAGGATAGTGCAGGAAATCTCTACTTTACCACTTCTCAAATACATTTACCACCGCAGGATCGGCAGCTGTATACAGTAGTGCAGCTGGATCCCTCAAAATCAGAAAAGAAAGCATTAAATAAAATTCTAATTGCCATTACCAGTCACGGACTACTGGGGAACACGGGCGATTCCACCGGCTACTACCTGTCTGAGGTTTCTCATGCCTATTATGTTTTTAAGGATGCCGGATTGCAGGTGGAATTTACCAGTCCGGAAGGAGGCCGTTCGCCTATAGACGGCTACAAGCTCAAAGATGATCTAAATCGCCGTTTTGTGAACGATACGGTGGCGCAAAAGGCTATTAATAATGCCATTCCTGCTGCAGATATCAATCCTGAGGCGTACCGTGCCATCTATTATGCAGGAGGACATGGCACTATGTGGGATTTCCCCCACGATGGCAATTTACAGCATATCAGCAGAAGTATTTATGAGCAGGGCGGTATTGTTTCCGCGGTTTGCCACGGGCCAGCTGCCCTGGTAGAGCTGGAACTGAGTAATGGCAAATACCTGGTGGATGGCAAAAGCCTTACCGCTTTCACCAACGAGGAGGAGCGGGCCAGTCAGCTGGAAGAAGTCGTGCCCTTTCTTCTGGAAACCAAATTGATGTTTCAGGGTGCCAGCTTTGAAGAAGCGCCCATTTACCAGGAAAAGGTGGTCGTGGACGGCCGCCTGGTAACCGGTCAAAACCCGGCATCGGCAAAAGGAGCAGCGGAGGAAATTGTTAGCCTGATGCGTGCATCGAAGCTGCAAGCGCTACAAAAATAGAAGCAAATCTGGAAATAATAGCGAAGGCATGAAAATAAAATTCATGCCTTCTGTTTTTCTGTGGTATAGGATAGTGGGTTTTCTTATTTGTGTTTTCTGATCTTATAGCTGGTGTCAATAAGCAGGGGTGGTGTTCCCAGTTTCGCAATTTCTTCCCAGGGTACCAGTTTGAAATTTTGCTGTACGTTTTTGCTCTTGTCGGTGTTGAAACCGTCCTGGGCTACAAAAAATCCCCGGGGAAAATCCTTGCCCATGGGGAGGTTAATCACATCCAGCCCATCAGTGTCTTCGATGCCATCAAGCTTTCCTTCTGCTACCTTGAAGCTGAACAGGTATTCATGGCTGCTGCGATCCAGCACAATGTAGCTGAAATTGCCCTGACTGGAAATCAGGATATACCCCTTTCCTTCAGCGGCATAGTAAATGGAAATCCCTTCCAGATCTTTGGCTGCCGTTTGATGCTCTTCTATACTGAAGATCAAGCTTCCCATGTCCGAAGCATCCGGTTCGGCATTGAATAGCCAAACGCCTCTATCTTCCTCGCATACGTAAAGCAAGCCTTTTTCATCATCCGCTACCATGCCTTCGGGTTTGGAGGGTACGTCAAACTTACGCACCAGCTTCGTCATAATTGCGGTATCAGCGGGAAGTAATTCATATTGCCTGATTTTTCCGTTCTTGGCATTCATGAAAGCAAAGTATTTGCCGGTTTTCGGACTTTTATACAGGCAAAATCCATAGACCTGGTCCATGATAGCGGTGTCAATAGGCATTTCCTGGGCAAGGGTAGGAGTTAAGGCGCCGTTTTCCGAATTGATTTTCATGAGTGAGAGCCCGTTGATACTTGTATTGGTGCACCCTGCCAGATCGATTTGATTGCCATTTAAAGGAAAGCCATAGCGCACATCCACGTTATTGGTGGCTCCAATCGGATAATGATAAAGTTCTTCGCCTTGTAAATTGTATACATGCAGGCCGTTTTCCTTATTTGTGCCAATGATAGTGCTTTTACTGCGATCTTCGGGGTGAATCCAGATGGCGGGATCATCAGCCACATCCGGCTGGGGTGAAATTATGGGTTTGGTTTCCACCCTGGCATGGACTGAAAGTGCAATGTCTTCCTGTAGGATTTTGCAGTCCCGGTAGTATTTTTCAATATAGCTGAGGGTATCGCTTTCTTCTTGCTGTCTTTGTTCCTGGTGCTGATTGCAGGCAGTTAATACAAAACCTGTGAAAAGGATCATCCATCCTAAAGTACGCTTCATGCTCTTTTTGATTTTAAAGATAAGAAAAAACACCAAATCGTAACAAAAAAAGATGGATTTGAACGGTTGGGGGTAAAAAACGGAGTTTTATAATAGGATATAAGTATCTGAATTTCAGTTATAAAAAAATCATAACGTCCCTAACGTTATTTGTTATTTGAATAATTGAAACTTAACTGGAATTGTCTTAACTTGAGACGTTTAACCCAGAATTACAATTAAATCCGAAGTATGAAAAAAAATCTACCGAGTTTTAAAATTACACTGCTTGTTTTTTTCGGAGTGCTTGCCCTTTCGCTTTCATCAAAGGCACAAACGGCTACCGCTCCTTCGGGCAGTGGGACATCTGTGGATCCCTACCTAATTGGTAGTTTGGAAAATCTCTACTGGATTGCTGAAAATACAGTTCGTTGGGACTATTATTACCAACAAACAGCAAATATTAATGCTTCAACAACAACCACCTGGTTTTCGGGTGAGGGATGGTCACCCATAGGAAATACTTCCACAGCCTTTACCGGGAATTATGATGGTGGAGGCTATACCATTAGTGGTTTGTTTATTAACAGGCCTGGTTTAACGAACCAGGGATTGTTTGGTAAAATAAGTAGTGGATATGTAGCCAATTTAGGAATGGATGGCGCAGATATAACCGGTTCATCATCTTCCGGATGTGTCGTCGGATATCTCACAAGTTCTTCAGTGATACATAGGTGCTGGGCTATTAATAGCAGCGTTTCAACAGATACCTATGCAGGAGGTATAGCTGGAAATATAAGTGGTTCCTATGTAAGGCAGTGTTTTGTCAATGTTACTATTACAGCACCTACTGGTAGATCGGGCTGCCTTGTTGGAGGTGCAAGCAGTTCCACTACCATAGAAAATTGCTATGCCAGGGGTAGTATTGATGCTTCTCCTTATGCTGGTGGAATTGTGGGATATTTTAGCAGCAGTCAAATGATTAACTGTTATAGCACTGCCTTTGTTGATGGCTTTGGGGGTGGTCTTGTCGGGGTAAATTCCAGTAGCGTAGTAGATAGTTGCTACTGGGATGTCGAAACCACCGGAAAACTGACCAATGATGG
>CAYVSF010000376.1:0-3577 GCA_964453775.1 uncultured Bacteroidales bacterium | reverse complement strand
TACTACTATCATTATGGTGACACACTCTCCATCAGATGCAGAGAAAGCACATCGCATTGTACAGTTGTTCGACGGTCATATAGTAACCGAAAATATCAAAAAAGTACTTTAAAACAGTTAAAATATAAGACAGAAGTGAATTCCCTATAACTTTCCCTAATTTGATTGAGTATAGATCCCCTTTCATTCACTTCTGTCTTTTTCCTATTAACCTAAAAACCAAAAATTATGAAGATGATGAAAAACATGAAAACTATCCGGATAGGTTCCTTTTTAGGGGCCCTGTTTATTTTGTTCTCTGTGGGAACTACCACTGGGCAGGATATCAAGAAAGAAATTCCTGTTGAAGGTTTTACAAAAGTTTATATAAATATTGCCTGTGAGGTTGATTTAACCCAGGCTGAAGAAACAAAACTGGTAATTGAAGCAGAAGAGCGGCTGCTGGAAGAGATTGATGTAGAGGTTAGAAATGGTACCTTACGTATTACATCTGACAGAAAAAGCTGGAAAAAGCACAAGGATGATGTGGACATTGCTCTTACAGTTAAACATATTGAGAGCTTCCAGGTCGCAGGCGCAGTAGATCTCCGGGCCAATGAGAAGATCCTTGCTGATAAGTTCAGCATTCTTGTAGGCGGTGTTGCCAATATAAATATGGAGCTGGAATGTAATAAACTAATGGCCGAATTAAGCGGAGTGGCCGATATTGATATCAGAGGCGAAGCTCCCCTGGCTGTTTGGAATGTTTCCGGAACGGCTTCTTTGGATGCTGAGGATTTTATTACAGAGGCAACACGTGTTGATTTTAGTGGAGTTGGGAAAGGAGAGGTGCATGCCACAAAAATCTTAAAGGCTTCTGTTTCGGGTCTTGGATTCCTTGAATATTCAGGAAATCCAGCCAGTCTTACCACGAATGTTTCAGGTCTTGGTAAGATTAAGCAGGATTAAGAAACACGAATCATGATTAAGAATTATTTTCGCATTGCTATAAGAGGGCTTGTCAAACATAGACAAGCCTCGCTTATAAATATTGGAGGCCTGGCCATTGGTTTTGCCTCCTTTATTTTAATATTTTTATATATTCAGGCAGAACTAAACTTTGATAAGCATTGGCCTGATGCTGATAAGATATATCGCGTTTCCGAGTCGGTGGACTATGGAGATCGATATACCGATTTTGCCGTTTCACCATTTCCTTTAGGACCTTCATTCGTGGAGTATTTTCCCGGGGTAGAAGCAGCTACAAGACTTGGCTTCGGGAGAGCGCGACTTATACGATCTGGGGAAACAAAATTTATGGTAGATGATATTCATTATGCCGATGCAAATTATTTTCGTTTTTTCCCTCATGAATTTCTTGAAGGTAGCGCAAACTCTTCTTTGAATGCACCTGATAAAATTGCTATATCACAGGAGGTGAAAGAAAAATTTTTTCCCAACAAAAACGCCGTGGGAAAAAGTTTATACCTGGATACCATCCCTTATATGGTGAGTGCCGTTTATAAAGAAACCAGCGGTGAATCGCACTTAAAACCACAAGTGCTTCTTCCAGTAAGTGCTATCTCACAAGCTGCCCGTGATGCTTATAACAGGGATTGGACACGCCTCTTTGGCTATACCTATTTAAAATTTAAAAGTCCCGGAAGTATTTCTGATTTTCAGTCGAAGTTGCCAGCTTGGATTGAAAAAACAATTCAACCCTGGAGGGAATTGCATGAACTTACCTTAACACTTGATTTTAAACTGCAATCGCTTCCTTCTATTCACTTCCAAACAGATTACGACTATGATGTAAAAGGCAATACGGATAAGCGGTATATTTATATTTTTAGTTTTGTTTGTGCTTTCATATTATTGATAGCAGCCATTAATTATATTAACCTGGCTACGGCACGAGCTATTCAGCGTTCAAAAGAGGTAGGCGTGAGGAAACTTGTAGGCGCAAAAAGGAAACAACTCATAGCACAGTTTCTGGGCGAGTCTATTATAATCGCGCTGCTTGCAATGCTTATCAGTTTCATTATGGTGGAGCTCTTGAGCCCCTTGTTTAACAATCTTACCGACAAAAATATTGATCTTTTTCAACTGTTTCATACTGGAACGGGACGCATGCAATTGCTGGTTATTGTTATTACTGTCATTTTTATTGGTTTATTAAGTGGCATGTTTCCCGCTTTTATTTTATCGGGTTTTCATCCTGTTTCTATGGTAAAACAACAATTTGGTAGCTCGAATAAAAGAAGGGGTAAAACCATGAGTTCCGGGTTTTATAGAAAAGCCCTGGTGGTGCTTCAATTTGCCATATCTGTTGGGATGATTATTGCCACTTTTGTTGTTTTTATGCAAATGCGCTATCTACAAACCCGTAACCTGGGGTTTGCAGGAGAGCAAACAATGGTTGTCCGCTATGCATCTCAACCTCACATTATTGCCCAACGAGAGGCAATTAAGAAAGAAGTGACAGATCATCCTGGTGTGTTAGAGGCAATAACAACCAATGATTTGCCGGGATATCATCATGGTAGATTAACTTATTACATCGACAGAGATGGAAAATGGGAGCAGGAAATGGTGAATTTCTACCAGGTGGATCATGATTTTGTAGAAATGTTGGATTTGGAGCTTGTTGAGGGAAGGTTCTTTTCACCCGAATTCCCTTCTGATCCTAACACCAGCTTTGTTATTAACGAAGCTGCAAGAAAGGTTTTTGGAAAGAACCCTATCGGCCAGCGTGTAGCTTGTGGTTTCGGGGTAGATGGTGAAATAGTCGGTGTGGTTAAAGATTTCAACTACACCTCTCTTCACCAAAAGGTAGAACCCCTTGTTTTTATGAATAAGCCGGAAAGAATGCGATTTTTTGCCGTAAAGCTGGATGCAAAACAGATGCAGGAAGCTATGGAGCATGTGAAGAAGGTCTGGACCGGTTTTTCCACTGATTATCCTTACGAATACGAATTTTTAGACGCCAGTTTTAATGAGCAGTATCAGCGAGAAGAGAAAATGCAAACCATTTTTAGTTACTTTGCTCTGGTCACTGTCCTGATAGCCAGTCTTGGTTTGTTTGGTCTGTCTTCATACATGGCAGTACAGCGGCAGAAAGAGATGAGCATACGTAAGGTTTTGGGCAGCTCTGCAATGCAAGTGGTTAAAAAATTCCTGGGGCAATTTTTAATTTGGGTAGCTCTTGGGAATTTGCTTGCCTGGCCTCTGGCATGGTGGGGACTTAATGCATGGCTGCAGGACTTTGCCTATCATATTGAATTGGGATTTTACCCCTTCTTGCTTGCTGCTGTGTTAAGTTTATTGGTAGCTATAGTAACCGTTTCTTTTCACGCATTAAAGACCGCAAATTCCAATCCTGCAGAAGTGCTTGCATGTGAATAATATTGCAATTAGTTTTTTTGTGCGAAACCGTGCTTTATAGTACGGTTTCGTACGTTAATGTCTTGAATTGCATACAACTAATCAATATAAGACATTGAATAATAATGTTTTACACTTAATGGCACATGGGTTGATATATGTGTTAAAAAATAGAATGCCATGTTTAAAAATTATTTTAAAGTCGCAATAAGAG
>CAYVSF010000375.1:0-3589 GCA_964453775.1 uncultured Bacteroidales bacterium | reverse complement strand
TAACCGGTAGTAAATGCATTTTAACCTTGTTTTTACTTCCGATAAAATTATCATCAACAATAAAAACCGAACCGCGCCAGTTAAGATGAAACAGAGCTTCCAGTTCTTTGATTATCTGTTGGGGCTCTTTCATTCTTACTTTATGACCAAACAGAGAAGTTATTTCACAGAAGTTACAGGAAAATGGACATCCCCGCGAAACCTGAATATTCATGTAAGCGTATTTCTTTCTTTCCAGTAAACGATAATCCGGAACAGGTGTTTTTGTCATATCTGCAAAATGACTGGTTTTATATACTTTTTGGGGTTTTCCTTCATCCAAATCCTTGATGAATAAGGGCAAAGTTATTTCGGCCTCGTTTAGAATGAAATGATCAACTTGTGGATAATTAACATATTCCTGGGTAAAGAGTGGCCCCCCTGCAACAATTTTTTTTTGATATTTTTTGCACAAGCCGATTATAGTTTTTACCGATTCTTTTTGAATATACATGGCACTGATGAAAACATAATCAGCCCATAAAATATCATGGGGAGTCAATGTAGTTATATTCATATCTACCAGACGTTTTTGCCAGGATTTCGGTAAGATAGCTGATACAGTGATGAGACCAAGTGGAGGAACTGCAGCCTTTTTTGAGATGAATTTCAAGGCATGTCTAAGACTCCAAAACGAGTCAGGACACTTCGGATATATGAGAAGAATTTTCATTTTTTTAACCTCCATTTTTAAAGAGAGTGGCTGCTATTAGGAAAGAGGAGGTAGTTCTGGATTTACCAGTTTGCAAAAGCTACTTCATGTGATAGTGTAAAAGTAGTATGGGGAAAACAAAAAAGCATTATAATATTCTGGAAATCTTTTACATCATTCACACATCATTTAAAGATTTCCTTCTTTTTTGCTTAAGTTTTTTGAAGTGGGAGGGCGTTAAACCTGTCATTTTTTTAAACTGACTGGATAAATGGGCAAGGTTGCTGTAATGCATTTTATATGCTATTTCAGAAAGTGTAAGTTCGTTGTATACGATTAATTCTTTTACCTTTTCAATTCTATGGGCCAAATAGTATTTTTCAATGGTAGTGCCTTTTACTTCCGAAAAAAGATTGGCCATGTATGTATAATCGTAGTTGAGTTTATCACTTAAATAGCATGAGAGTTTTACTTTTATTTGTTCATCCGAGTAATGTACCAGCTCTATAATGACATTTTTGATTTTTTCAACAAGAATACTTTTTTTGTTGTCCATTAACTCTAAGCCTGTCTTTTTTAAAACTTTATCCAGCAGTTCAAGCTTCTGGTAAGAGACACTTCCTATAATTTTAGCTTCACCGAGTTTTACGTATGCATATTGAATCCCCAGTTTCTCCAAAGCAGATTTTACAACCATTTGGCAACGTATGCATACCATATTTTTGATGTATAGTGTCAAAATATGAAATTTTCATGAACCTCCTCCTATCTGTACAAAGCTAAGACATTTTTAATGATAACAGCTAATAAACCTTTGATTTTCAGTAAAATTATTATCAATATGGGTGCGGTATGTCGAATGCCAGATATGACCAAACAGGACCATAGGAAGCATTGTTTATTTTTTTAATGACGGATCTTAAGAAAAGCCCGGATGGAGCGTTCGTTTATAACGAAGCTAAGAAGAAGTAGTTTATTTCCAGGGGTTGTTGTGCAACACATTTCTTTATGATTTTTTTCATGGTAAAATAATGTGAAAACACGCATTTTTGTGTACCTTTAATGAAAATTTTTAAAATCATAAAATACTGATATACAATGGATTTACTAGAAGCTATCAAAACAAATGCCAAAAAGCATAACAAAAGAATCGTTTTACCCGAATCTACAGAAGAAAGAACCCTTAAAGCAGCCGATATTTTATTAAAGGACGGAATTGCGCAAATTATTCTTACGGGAAATCCCCAAACCATTAAGAAAGAAGCCGCAAAACATGGATTAGAGAATATCCATAAAGCGACGATTATTGATCCAAAAGGACATGAGAAGAAGGAAGCTTATATTGAAAAAATGGTAGAATTGCGCAAACATAAAGGACTAAGCCCTGAGAAAGCAGAGGAGTTGGTGGAAAATCCATTGTACCTTTCAACCATCATGATTAAAATGGGTGATGCAGATGGAGAAGTTGCAGGCGCCGAGAATGCTACCGGTGATGTTTTACGCCCTGCTTTTCAGTTCGTTAAAACAAAGCCCGGAATTAGTGTTGTTTCCGGAGCCTTTATTATGATATTGAAAGACAAAGAGTTCGGAGAAGATGGTTTGATGGTATTTGCCGACTGTGCGGTGCACCCCAATCCTACGGCTAAAGAGCTTGCAGAGATTGCTGTTGCTACCGGTGAAACAACCAGGGCTATTGCAGGTTTTGAGCCAAAAATTGCCATGTTAAGTTTTTCTACAAAAGGATCAGCACAGCATGAAATGGTTGATAAAGTAGTTGAAGCCACAAAACTGGCCAAAGAGATGGCCCCTAACATGAAAATTGATGGAGAGCTTCAGGCCGATGCTGCTATAGTTGAAGCCATAGGAAAGAAAAAGGCACCCGAAAGTGAAATAGCAGGAAAAGCGAATGTGCTGGTATTTCCTACACTTGAAACAGGGAATATTGCCTATAAACTTGTTCAGCGTATGGCTGGTGCAGAAGCGGTTGGCCCTGTTCTGCAGGGTATGGCTGCCCCAATCAACGACCTTTCCAGGGGATGCTCGGTAAGTGATATTGTAAACCTGGTTGCAATAACTGCTAACCAGGCTGCAGACATGTAAAACAAATAATAAAAGTAAAATAAAAGATAACCCGCTTGGTTTTTATTAGGCAAGAATGGTATATCAAAAATCGAAAAACTTAATAAACAAATGAAGATACTCGTATTAAATTGTGGTAGTTCCTCTATTAAATATCAGCTGTTAAACATGAATCAGGGCGAGGATGGAGACCTCCTTGCCAAAGGTTTGGTTGAACGCATTGGTATTTGTGATGGTGAAATTACGCAGAAAGCAGAAGGAAAAAAGTATAATAAAATCACGGACATTCCAGATCACACCAAGGGGATTGATCTTATTCTTGAAGCTTTGCTTGCTAAAGATCATGGTGTGATAAAAAGTGTGGAAGAGATTACCGCTATCGGGCACCGTGTTGCTCATGGCGGCCCTTATTTCAAAGAAAGCGCACTTGTTACGGAGGAAGTTAAAAACAAAATTGATGAGTGTATAGAACTCGCACCGCTTCATAACCCTGCTAATTTAAAAGGCATCTTAGCCATGGAAAAGGTACTGCCCCAGGTTCCCCAGGTGGTGGTTTTTGATACTTCTTTCCATCAAACCATGGAACCGGAAGCCTATTTATATGGTATTCCTTACGAGTATTTCGAAAAATATAAATTGCGTCGCTATGGATTCCATGGTACCAGTCACAAATATGTTGCTGATAAAGCTTGTAAAGTAGTGGGATGGGATTGGAAAGACAAGAAAGTTGTTTCATGCCACCTTGGGAATGGAGCTTCTGTAGCTGCTGTAAAACATGGAGACTCGGTGGATACCTCCATGGGTTTTACCCCGGTGGAA
>CAYVSF010000374.1:0-3600 GCA_964453775.1 uncultured Bacteroidales bacterium | reverse complement strand
TTTATTTCATACGAATTGAAATTAGCAGAAGCATAATGATGCTGAGAATCAACTTTTTCTTTGTATGAATACCTAACAATTACCTAAAATGATGAAAAAATTACTCTTTGTTGTTGTTTTAATGCTGGGCATAACTTCTCAAAACCATGCACAAAGCCCGGAGAAATTTAATTACCAGGCTGTTATTCGTAATAGCAGCAATGAATTAGTGAGCAACCAGGAAATTGGTATCCAAATTAGTATTTTGAAAGGTTCGACCACTAGTGGGGCCGTTTATGTGGAAACTCAAAGGCCAGCAACTAACGCCAATGGATTAATGGCAATTGAAATTGGTACAGGAACTACCAGTTATGATTTTTCTGCTATCGATTGGCATGCCGGACCTTATTTCTTGAAAATTGAAGTTGACCCTGAAGGAGGATCGAATTATGCAATTACCGGCACTTCAGAACTTATAAGCGTTCCGTATGCACTGCATGCAAAAACAGCTGAAGAGCTTAGCGGAACAGTGAATGAAAGCGACCCGGTTTACGCTTCCAGTCAGGCTGCCTATGTTACTTCTGAAGATATAACCAACTTAGGCAATCTCTCTGGGATCAATACAGGTGATCAGGACTTGAGCGGATATATTACAGAAGAGGAGGATCCGGTTTTTACCAGCAGTCAGGCTTATAATATTGACGAGCAGGATATCGTGAACCTGGATAATTTGTCCGGAACAAATAGCGGCGATCAAAATCTAAGTCATTTAGCTACAAAAACGGCATTAGCTGATTCTTCAGCCTATGTAAGATCAGAAATACCTGATGTAAGTGATTTTATAAGTACGGAAACAGATCCGGAGTACAATAGCTCTATAGCCTCAGGAATAACTGAAGAAGATATTACAAACTGGAACAATAAAGATGTTTACTCAGCCGGCAACGGAATTGCAATCAATGATTTTGTTATCAGTGCCACAGCTAATACGGCCAAAGTACCTGTTTTAACAACCAGCGAGATTGTGGCCTTGTCGCCGGAAGAAGGTGATGCTGTGTATAACGCAACAGAAGCCTTGTATCAAATCTATACCGGAGCAACATGGCAATCCATTCCAACCAGTTGCTGGCCACAACCCACCTTTGCTGATGCAGGCGAAGACCAATCGATGAATGATGGAACCTTAAGCACCACACTTAGCGGGAATATGCCTGAAGCTGAACATGGTGAAGGTCTTTGGACAATTGTTTCAGGAACAGGAGGAACCATTGCTGATCCAACAAGTCCCACCTCCAGCTTTACAGGCCAGGCATGCACCAGTTACGAACTGGAATGGTCTATAACAACCAGTTGCGGAACAAGTACGGATAATGTCATTATCTCTTTTACTCAAACGCCCACCACTGCAAATGCAGGAAGCGATATTGAACTTCACGATGGATCAACATCAGTACAACTGACTGCAAACGCTCCTGCAGCTAATCACGGAACAGGAACCTGGTCCATTGTAAGTGGAGAAGGAGGTAGCTTTTCCGATGTTCATAACCCGAATGCAATGTTTGCCTGTCAACTTAGAACAGATTATGTGTTGAAGTGGACGATTTCAACAGATTGTGGATCGAGTTCAGATAATATGAATCTCATTGTTTGGCACAACACTGCCGGACCCACCATAGCAGATGTTGATGGGAATAGCTATACTACTGTATATATTGGAAAACAACTATGGATGGCTGAAAATCTTGCCACCACAAAATACAATGATGGCACAACGATTGATTTGATACGAGACCGGGTCGAATGGTATAATGCATCTACTCCGGCCTATTGTTGGTACGATAATGATTCCATCACGAATAAAGATAAATATGGAGCTTTGTATAACTGGTATACTGTGGGTACTGGCATGCTTTGTCCAACAGGGTGGCATGTGCCTTCTGATCAGGAGTGGATGAAATTATTGAATTATTTGTATTCACAGGGCGAGCAACAATTTAATGAAGCTGTTGTTTTAAAAGCAACATCCGGGTGGTATAATAATGCAAATGGCACAGATGATTATGGTTTTTCTTTATTGCCGGGAGGAACACGAGATGGATTAAGCGTTGGAGACTTTGATGATGCAACTGTTGCAGGAAAATGGTGGCAATCGACATCTAATTCTTCAACAGGTAGCTTTTCGGGAATCAGGTATTATGACAGTGGTTTATCTTTTAACTTCGATGCAAAGGCTTATGGTAATTCAGTTCGATGTATAAAAGATTAAGCTGGAATTAATTAAAATGAAAATGCAGCTAATGAACCTTATTTAGCTGCATTTTTTTTAACCACTGGCCATTCTTACTATCCTGGGCTCAAACTTTGCCAGTATCTCCACCTGCTTTTTCTGATAGTCCATCACCTGTTCAATGTTTTTATAAACCCAGGGTGCTTCATCCACATTTCCGCCAATAAGATGAACCCCTTTTTTCTGTAGGTAGTTCTGCAATTCAGCTTTGCTAATACTGCGTTTTGCCGCTTTTCTTGACATGAGTCGCCCTGCGCCATGCGATGCCGAAAACAGGCTTTGCTCATCGCCGGATCCCCGAATGACAAAAGCAGGTGCTGTCATCGAACCGGGAATAATTCCGGTAACTCCGGATTGTGCCGGCGTGGCTCCCTTACGGTGGATGATCACTTCCCCAAGCCCGGGCAGTGATTCCTTCCAGGCAAAGTTATGGTGATTTTGTATAATTTGAAGTGCTTCAACGCCCAAAGCTTTTGCCATTCGTTGGTGAATGAACTCGTGGTTCGCTTTGGAATAAGCACCGGCCAGTTCCATGGCCCTCCAATACTCCTGACCTTCTGCCTCGGATAAATACAACCAGGATAATTCGGTATAAGCTTTGGGCAGATTACGTAAGGATTTTGCTATTCGCGTATAATGCCTGGCAATTTCAGCACCCATGGCCCGTGATCCGGAGTGGGAGAGAATGGCAAAATACCGTCCCTTCGGCAATCCAATGGCTTTGCTCTCTTCGGATAGGGTAAACAGTCCTAAATCGACAAAGTGATTGCCCTGACCCGAGGTCCCAAGTTGCTCATAAGCTTTGTCTTTTAACCGCCTCAAAAACGAAATTTCGTCAAAGGCTTTGTCTTCAAGCACAGAATGGGCTTTGTGTTCTTTAAAATAGTCGGTACCAAAGCGGCTTTCTTCAAGCAACAGGCGTTCCAGTTTTTCGGGCTTCTTAAACTTCTTGAGCAGTTCTTCGGGATACACCGATAAGCACATGCGGCAACCAATATCCATTCCCACACCATAGGGAATCACCGCTTCTTTGGCTGCAAATACACCACCAATGGGCAAACCGTATCCCTGGTGGGCATCAGGCATTAACGCGCCTGCTTCCGCAATGGGCAATTGCATAGCTTTATCCATTTGCTGCCTGCTGCCATCATCAATATAATCTCCTCCCAAAATGGTGTAGGGGAGTATACTGCCTTTTAAAGTACTTGTTTTTGTGGATTTCAGGGCTTTTGCATTTATTTCCGGGGGAATATCCTGTAATTGGCTTGCCAGGTGATCAAAAGGCTTAAAATCCCTGTATTTTTGAGGTTTTTCCTTGATTTCCTTTAAACGAA
>CAYVSF010000373.1:0-3606 GCA_964453775.1 uncultured Bacteroidales bacterium | reverse complement strand
TCTTTAACGGCTTCCTCGAGCTTTTGGCGCAATCCGGCGACGATATCTTCCGGATCTTCCGGCACAGTGGTTTGGTTTTCCCGAAGATGCCAGTACCGCTCTACCCTGCAACGATTTCCATCAAATTGGAGAGAGTGGGCAGGCGGGAGTACAGAAATTTCATGATAGCAGGTCTGGCTAATTTCTCCGCGAACTTTGGTGAGCATCTCCACTAAATATTCTTCCCGCATGGAAAGATCTGGCTCTACCAACTGGCTTAAGGCCGAAAGGGAATTGCTGAAGGCAAAAACAGCATCATCCTCATAATAATAGATGGCTTTTACGCCCATATGATCGCGAGCCAGGTATATCTTGTTAGAGTCCGGGTTGTAGGCTCCGAATGCAAAATCGCCACTTAGCAAAGCCGCCGTTTGCTCCTGTTGTGAAAGAAAAAGTGCATGCACCAGCTGTTGATCGTTGTTGGTTTCGGAAAAACCAAATTGCCTTTGTAAATCACGACGATTATCGATCCTTCCATTGGTGAAGGAAATGCAATTTTTGTCTTCCATAATACAATGCGACTGATCTTCCATCTTGTGGCTGGGTTGAAAGGATACCGTCACCTGAAACGAACCTTTTTCTGTTTTTTGTATGAAGCCATGATAAGTTCGCAAGAGAATGGTTTCCGGCGATACCGAAATGTTTTTTCCGGATGGGGTTTTGGTGTATGTGCCCAAAAAGACCTGCATAATAGTTATTTATGGCTGTTTTGCTCCTGCAATTTATTTGCTAATACGAATTTCTGATTTTGTTTCTAAAATCAAAAGTCTGTAAACAAGTATAATTAAAATAATTCATTTAATTTTGTTTTAGAGCGATTAGTTATGAGCAAAACCTATAAAGCCTACGGGCTGATTATCGAATCGGAATACAACCTGGATGCCCTGGAGGAAATTTCTGCAGGTACCACGCCGGATATTCGTATTAAAAACGGGCAGGTACCCGAAGAACTGGAGGATTGCAGCGATAAAGGTCCTTTTTTTCAGATCAACCCGCGGGAGTATCTGTTGAAGCTGCCCCGGATAGCCAACTTTTATGTTGTTGAGGGCAGGAAAGTTCTGGTAAGGAAAGCGAAGGAAGGCAACGATAAAGATGTGATTGCTTTTATACTGAGCTCTGTGATTGCCGCCCTACTAGTGCAGCTGGGATTTTTGCTGTTGCATGCCAGTGTTATTGAATTGGACGAAGAGGTGGTTGCTTTTGCAGGGCGGTCCGGAGCCGGCAAATCTACCATGGCTACGTATTTGCATAAAAAAGGGTACCGCGTGTTGGCAGATGATATTGCCGTAATCAAATTTGAGAATAAGATTCCTTACGTACTTTCCGGTATTTTATCGGTAAAATTGTGGAAGGATATGATGCAAACCTTTGAGCTGGACCCGTTGCACCCGGTGAGGGAAGGCGTAGAGAAGTATTTCTACAGGGTTGTTGAGCAGGAGCAAAAGCCGGTTGCCCTGAACAAAATGGTGGTGATTGGCATTCACAATAAAGAGAATTATAAGGTGGAAGCGATCAAAGGCATTATGAAATTTAACCTGATAAAGCGGAACACCTTCCGCTATCGCTTGCTCAAAGGAATGGAAAAACAACAGGAGCATTTCAAACAGGCCAATCAACTGGCCGGTAAAATTAGCCTCTATCATTTGGTTCGACCGCGATCCAAGGCAGCTGCAGAAAAGAGTTTTGATCACTTGCAGGAATTTTGGAATCATGAAAGATGAAAAACGCATCGTTTGGCTGGCCAGCTATCCGAAATCGGGAAATACCTGGTTCCGGGTGTTTCTGGCTAACCTGTTTTCCGGGAAAGACGAGCCGGTGAGCATCAACCAGGTGGATTCCAGCGTTATTTCCAGCTCACGCGATATCTTTGAGGAGTACCTGGTCTTGCCATCTACCGAATTCACCTATGATGAAATTGACATGCTGCGGCCCGACATGTATCGGGAATATGCCAAAGAAAAAGCAAACACACCCTATGTTAAGGTGCATGATGCCTATACTTTTCTGCCGGATGGGCGTCCCCTTTTTCCGGAAGATATTTCAAAGGGAGTCATTTATTTCATTCGCAATCCTTTGGATGTGGCTGTTTCTTTTGCGCATCACAACGCCCAGGAAGTGGGGAGAACCATTCAACTGATGAATGACCAGACCGGCGCTTTGTGCAAAAAGGAAGATCGCTTTTTTAACCAGCTGAGGCAAAAAATGCTGACCTGGAGTGGGCATGTAAAAAGCTGGACCAGCCAGAAAGAGAACCCCCTGCATTTGATGCGCTACGAGGATATGAAATCCGATACTTTTCGTACCTTTGATCAAGCCCTGCAGTTTCTGGGACTGGAATACAGCAGGGAGGAAATAGAAAAGGCACTTTATTTTAGCAGGTTTGAAGAACTGCAGAAGCAGGAGCAGCAGGAGGGCTTTGGCGAAAAAAACCCAAAAGCAGAAAGCTTCTTCCGAAAGGGAGCATTGAACGACTGGAAAAATGTGCTAACAAAAGAGCAGGTTGATGCAATTTTGCGAGAGCATGAACAAGTGATGCAGGAATTTGGTTACATGAGAGATAAATTGGTATGATTGATAAAAAAACAATACTTTTGCGCAATCCTGAAATTCTGGATAGCGAGATTGACGGGGAAAAGGTGATGATGAGCCCCGAAACCGGCGATTATTTCGGGCTGAAAGATACGGCCAACCGGATTTGGGAATTGCTGGAAGAACCCCGGGAAGTGGAGCAGATAGTGCAAAAGCTGACAGAAGAGTATGAAGTGGAAGCAGAGCAATGCTTCCGGGATATTTTGCCTTTCTTGGAGGAGATGTTGGAACAGCATTTGCTCAAAGTGCAGCCAAAGTAAGAGAGGCATGAAGGTGTTCTTTGGAATAAAACGCTTTTGGCAAATTCCCCGACGGGAAAAACAATTGTTCTTTGAAGCGGTATACTTTTTGCTGCTGTATAAATGGCAAAAGCGCCAAAAAGCATTTAAAGAACTTGTTTTGCTGTTGGGAAAGCTGAATGCAGAGGCGGTTGGGGTAGAAGCACAGGACGAAGCTTTTTACGGTCATTTACGACGCGCCCTTTCCCGGGCCATGAAAGCCCTGCCGGTGGACATGAAGTGCTATGAACAGGCGCTTGCAGCGAAGCGCATGAGCAGAAGGAGGCAACAACCCCTTACCGTTTATTTTGGGGTGAAGAAAGAGGGAGCAGAAGAACTTAAAGCCCATGCCTGGACACAATGGGAAAACCGTTTTGTAACCGGCAAAACAGGGCATAAACAGTATGAAATCGTGGCTTTTTACAACTGATTTGCCTGCATTCACGTTTTAGGAGTAGACGTTAGTCAAAAAAGAGAGCGATTTATTGAATATCAAGAGATTGGTTTGTAAATTTAACTTTAAATAAAAGTATTTAGAAATGAAGGGAATGAAAAAGAAAAAATGGGATATGCCTCATTTAATTAATTTGAGTTTGCTAAAGACAAATAGTGGAAATACTTATGCAGTATCGGAGAATACCTTTTTTTCTGTAGGACCTAATCCAACGAGTCCTTAATAACATTGGGAATTATGAAAAAG
>CAYVSF010000372.1:0-3619 GCA_964453775.1 uncultured Bacteroidales bacterium | reverse complement strand
TGCCCTGCTTCCGCACATATTTGAAATCTTCGCCCAGCTTCTTATCGAAAAAGACAATGGCTTCGCCATACATCATGCCGTTTTTAGTGCCTCCGAAGGAAAGGATGTCTACCCCGGCATCTGCTGTAAAAGCTTTAAATGAGGCATCCAGCGCCACGGCAGCATTAGCCAGACGCGCGCCATCCATATGCAAATACATGTTATGCTTGTGCGCAAAATCGCTCAATGCTTTGATCTCTTCAATGCTGTATACTGTTCCCATTTCGGTGGCCTGTGTGATAGAAATTACTTTGGGTTGCGAATGGTGCTCAAATCCGATACCCTTGATGTGGTGTTTTACCAAATCGGGGGTCAGCTTTCCATCTTCGGTTTCCACGGTCAGCAGCTTAAATCCATTGAACTTTTCCGGGGCGCCGCACTCATCCTCGTTGATATGAGCCGTCTCGGCACAAATTACCGAATTCCAGGAACGTGTAGCGGCATTCAGTCCCAGCACATTGGCTGCTGTGCCAATAAACACAAAGTACACATCAATATCAGCGCCCAACATCTCCCTAAATTTCTGCAGGGCTTCTTTAGTGTAGGAATCATCCCCGTAGGCAATTGTATGATCCTGATTGGCCGCTAACAGGGCATTCATAATTTCCGGATGTACTCCGGAGTTGTTGTCGCTGGCAAAACCTCTTTTATGCATAATTTTTCTGATTTTAACTTGAATGATCAAACAATACGGTCCACTCACCGTCTAATTTTCTCCAAATTTCCGAATAATATCCGGAAAATTCCCTATCGGGCCAGGTCATTTTAAAGGATCCCACCACTAAAACGGTATGTTTATCGATTTTCTGGTAGGTTTCGGCATCGAAATGCAGATTTCCCATGCCTTCTTTCCCGGGAAAGGCGCGTTTGTACACATCGTAGTTCTCCTGCCAGCCGTATGTGATGCCACTTTTTCCCATGAAAATCAATGAATCGGACTGATCATAAAAACTCATAAAGGTTTCCATATCGCCCGAATTCCAGGCTTCCAGTTGTTTTTCAATAATCGCGTCAATCTCGTTTTTCTCCTGCTGTGTAAGGGTAAAATCCTGCTTGCAGGAAGCCAGAGTAAGACTTAATATCAGAAATAAAGCAATTCTTTTAATGTTTTTCATTGCGTATATATTTTAAAATAAAAAAAGTGCCTACCCATTGGATAGACACTTCCACAAAGCGTTTAATGCCTTTAGAATTTTTCATCGTACTTGGTCCAAAGCAGGTCGCCTAAATCCCAGGCTTCCTGTACCACTTTTTCGCCCCACTGGTTGGTGTAATTGGTGAGGTATTCAACAGTTTTCTCCGGATTTTTCGGATCGTAGATCTTCACCGCTTCTGCTTCCACATCTCCCTGTTTTTCGAAAAGCTTCTTTTGCATGGGTCCCCAAACGGCTTCCACATCGTGGTGCATGTCGCCCCAGCGCTGTGCGGCCAGTGTACCCATACGGTTAAATGCCCACCAGGCCGATTTGCGGGTAAAACCATTAGGACGACCCGGAGTTTTATAGGAGTCGGGCAAATCGGTAACCGAGCAATACACAGGAATGTAAATGGAACTGGCCATATTGTCCTGTGCCAGCCAAACCACACCGCCTACCTCGTCGGGTAGCCAGTCGCGGCTTTGAATAATGGTACCGTACATGGTATACCAACGGGCAATGGTGCGTTCACCCAGGAAGCGAATATCTCCGCTTTCTTCGTTCACACTGTACCAACCGCCACTAACATCGGAAATTTCCAGCTGATCGTAAGGCATAAATGGATTGGCAAGTGGAGAAATGATGGTTTTACCATCTTCATCGGTAGCTTTGATATTTCTGCGCATATCGTAAGGCGTGCCTTCGTAGTAATCCTGGAAAACCATCACCAGGTCTTCTAAGCTTACTTTCTCATCCGGTTTTACCGAAAAAGGATAGTTTTCTGCATTGGGATCCAGGTTCAAGGAAGGAGCCAGCAGGTCGAAAACGCGCCATTCGCGACGGCGAGAAGCAATCGATTCGCGACTTCCCGGAGCATAAGCATAGCAGAAACGGAAAGTTTCATCTTCGTTCCACCAGCCATTTTCTTTGGCAACCTCATAAATATTGTCCGAGGCCATAAAATAATCCGCATTGTCCAGATCAATCTCTTTGATAGTACTGGCATTGGCATTAACAGCAAGATGATCATCGGGCACCCTTTGAGCTGCCCATACAGCGCCAACTTTTCCCTTTCCGGGGCCCACAATTTCGAAATGCCACACTTCGTTCTTATCGGAGATGGTAAGGCATTCGCCATAATCGTTCCATCCGTATTTTTTTGTAAGCTCACCGGCCATTTCTATGGCTTCTCGAGCTGTGGAGCTGCGTTCCAACATCAGTTGGGCCAGGCGCTGGCAATCGATCAAACCTTCATCCGATTGTAACTCTTCGCGCCCACCGAAAGTGGATTCGCCGATACCCAGTTGCTTTTCGTTCATGCAGGGATAGGCCGTATTGATGAAGCCATAGGTATGTTCTACCTGTGGAATTTTACCTATTTTTTCGTGCTTATAAGCTGGCATGGCTTTCGTATCATCAGCAGAGCGTTTAAACATGGGCGTGGTTGCTCCTTTCTCATGATCTATTGCGGGTCGAATATCCATCCAGGAGCGGGTACGGTGACTATCATCCGTGTGTGATGTAATAACCGAGCCATCAACCGTTGCGGATTTTCCAACTGTAATAGAGGTGCATCCTTCCGGAACGCCACCTTTCCAGTCGCTTTTGTCCTGTGCCATTGACAAAAATGGAAACAGGGATACAACCAAAGTAAGAGATAGTGCTTGTTTTAATTTCGAAAACATATTCTTTTGTTTTAATTCAACATTAATTGCTAATTGCCTGTAAAAACATTTTCATCAGCTTATCAAAGCTTTACATTTCCAAACTGCGAAAATGGCTTACAATTTAATAAAAATCCTTAAGACTGAACGAAATTGAAAATATGTTTGAATAATACGATCTAAGTTCATCGCTCTCAAAAAAAATCCTTTCTGAATATTTTATGCGGGATATCAAAGCTTTATAAATGAAAAAGACTAGTTATGCATAGCTATTATTTATTTTTCGCACAATTTTTGTTATCTTTAAGGTGCACTCAACTAAAGAACTATGCGAAATCGAACCAGGCAATTACTATTGGTTATATTGACTCTATTTCTCTTTACAGGGGCAAAAAACAATGATCCTTACCGCCAGGTGCGGAAAAGAATGGTAAGGGATCAAATTGTATCAAGAGGCATTTCTGATCAGAAAGTAATCCAGGCCATGCTCAATGTTCCCAGGCATCTTTTTGTTCCTAAAGCCTATGAGCGTATGGCATACGAAGACCGTCCCCTTCCCATTGGTGAAGGGCAAACCATTTCACAACCTTATATTGTTGCCTACATGACCGAATTGCTCGACCTAAAGCCGGGAATGAAAGTACTGGAAATCGGAACCGGATCGGGTTATCAGGCTGCTATCCTGGGCGAAATATGTAATGAAGTGTATACCATTGAGATCATCGAATCGCTTGCAGAGAAGGCAAAGAAGCAATTAAAAAGCCTGGGTTATCAAAATAT
>CAYVSF010000371.1:0-3619 GCA_964453775.1 uncultured Bacteroidales bacterium | reverse complement strand
ATCGGTGATGTTTCGCACATAGCGTACCTTATAGCCCAGGTATTTCAGGTAGCGGAACAGCAGGTCGTAGGTCACAGCCGGACGGGCATGTCCCAGGTGGGGTTCTCCATAAACCGTGGGACCGCAAACATAGAGGCCTACACGCTTAGGATGCAGAGGTTTAAAAACTTCCTTTTCTCGTGAAAGGGTATTGTAGATCTGTAACTGATTATCCATAGCGAAAAAATTTTGCTTGCAAAGGTAAGAAAATTAAGTTTTTTGGAAATTTTTGATGTTGATTTGCTCTAAAGCTTTTTGGGTTTCTTCATAGCCAATCTCAAATATTTCCTTTGCTTTAGAAACACTTAGTAATCCATAATCTTTAAGTTTTTTAGGCTCAATGTAGAGGTCAACCTGCTTTTCTTTTTCTTTCATTTTCGAACCTACTGTAAGGTGAAACGTGCGTTCGGCAATCTTCATCAGGCTGTCGAGATCATCTTCCCGCCCCACGGGGTTAACATGCACGGCAATAATTTTTTTACTGTCCGCTTTAATGGGATCAATGGGCATATTGTCGAATACTCCGCCATCCACGTAGATGGTATTGTTGATTTGTATAGGCTTAAAAAGCACGGGAATACTGGCTGAAGCAACAATACGGGGTACCAATTCTCCCTTATGAAAATATTCTATTTTTCCCTCGTTGAGGTTGGCCGCTGCCACATAGAGTGGAAGTTGTAGATCCTCGAAGGTTTTGGATTTTAAGTTTTCCTTCAGGATTTTAGAGAGGTTATCGATGCTAAGCAGTCCACCCCGTGGAATGGATAATTTGGCAAATTTAAAAATATTGTTTTGGTGCATCACTTTAAAGATCTCGTCGGGCTTCATCCCATCGGCGTAGAAAGCTCCTGCCAGTGCTCCCGCACTTACGCCAGAAATCAATTGGGGATAGATATCTTTTTCCTCCAGAGCTTTAAGAACACCCAGATGGGCATAACCGCGTGCAGCTCCACCGCTAAGGACAATGCCTATTTTCTTCTTATTGGATGAAAAGAGGTTGAATTTCATGTTTGTTATGGTGTTAATGGGTCTTTGAGCTTTAAGGCAAAGGTAGTAAAATTTTGTGGTTTCGTTTTTTTAATAAAGCTGTTGGCTATTGGCCCTTGGCAGTGAAGTGGTTCCCGGTGTGCGGTGATTTTGTTTTGTCAAGTAGCAGTAGCAGAGACGGGACCCCGGGCGTAAGTGGTTTTGTTGTGTTGGGCAATGTTGAGGCCATGCGATTTTAGGTAGAGACGCGCAATTTGCGCGTCTCTAGAGGATAAACCAATTTTTATTTTCGTTTCTATATTCCTATCCTCCCCCGGGAATCACCTTCCTGTCAAAGGCCAACCGTCATTCGCATAATAAAACTCTGCGAGAACTTCTTCGCGTCCCTGCCTGCCGTTTCAGGCAGGTTTGCAGTGAAAAAATCTTTGCTTCTCTGCAGTTAAAACTGGATTCTTACAGTCCCAGTTTTTCCTTTATATCCTTTGAAATTGCATCTTTATGCACCATAATTGCAATCGTATTCAAGCGCATGTACTGCTCAGACATATAGAGGAATCCCCCCAGCTCGTTGCTGTCTTCCCCCCAGGAGTTCTTGGTTTTGTAATAAGGTGTTCCGTTTTTGTCGTAGGCCAAATCGGTAATATGCATCAGGTGATCATCAGTGGCTGTAAGGTTTTCAAACATTTTCTGACGATAGTCGGCATCCACTTTTTTCTCTTCCACCGGACCTTTTGCAATATCGGCATCGTCATCTACCGGCACAAGGGCTACACCATTTTTATGTGAAAAACCCGGGCTGCTCACGTCTCCGTCGAATACAAAGCTATAGCCTTCTTTCAATGAATAGTTCATCACCTCCATCATCTCATCCAGGGGTAGGTTGTAGTAGAGGTCGTTCGACCAGTTGTCGGGCACTTCCAGGATAAAGGGTTCATAATAATCCTGATGTGTGTACGAGGTAATTTCCACATAATCATCCGGATTAAAGCCGGTTGCTTCCTGGAATTCTTTGGGGCTTAGCTCTCTGCTGTCCACATTCATGGTTTTGGGCACTTCCCCCAGGTAAACGTCCAGAATGGCCGAATAGGCATCTTTCCAAACCGGAGTAAGCGCACGGTTTCTGCGCTTCAGAACGGCGTCCAGTGTGGCTTGTAGTATAGCTTCCATTTCACCGTGCATGTGTACATCTGTTCCGTAATGCAGGGCAGAATAGGCATTCTCGGTAGCAAAACCATACTTTCGAATGGCGTTCATCACGTCGTGGGCCTGTCCGCCCTGGCCAAAGTTGGCTCTGCCGTGATATTTTACATACAGATCGGCTTTTTTCTCATAGGCCAGGCGTGCAAAGTACATTTCACTCAGGTCGTAAGTAGCCCTTCCCATACGCAATAGTTCGGTTTCGATAAATGAAGTTGTGGCATAGCTCCAGCAGGTACCGGTACGGTCCTGGCTTTTTACTTCTGTTGTTTCAATGTTATACTGATCTTCTAATTCGTAGGTCTCCTGTCCGGCAGCCGTTAAGGTTAACAGAAAAAATATGCTAAGCAGAAGGATGGGAAAAAATTTCGTTTTCATAGTTTGATAGTTTGTTTATTGATTTGTTCTTCTAAGGTATAGATAGTTGGCTTGTGTTTTCGTTTAACGAATTTTTTATTTTTTCTGATTTTCAGGGCTTCCGTTGCTCGTTTCTGCATTCCCGGCTTTTAATTCGTAACCGGCCACACCTCCTGAAACGATGAATTTCATGACATCAGCGGGAGCGCCTTCAATGAATTTTATATGCTCTGAGGGGACAATGAAAAGTTCTCCGGAGAAATTATAGGAGTGTGGAAAATAAACCGCCACCTTTTCGCCTTCAATGCCTATTTTGCTCAGGTCTTTTTGTGTTAGGAAGCCCAGCTTTTCAAGGTTGGAGATAGTATTCACCCGCACCAGCACCGGCTGGTTAAATTTTCGTTCTTTGCCCACAAAGGCCGAGAGCAAATCCTTGATGGAAGAATAGATCACTTTCACCAGAGGCGCTTTACCAATGAGTTTTGTTGTAAGGTTTTTAAAGGGACGGGCGATGATGCTCGAACCCAGGAAACCCAAAAAGGCAACCAGCAAAAATACCATGATGATGCCAATTCCCGGAATGTTGCAGTTCAGGTACTTGATGCACAACGGACGCAGCAGATTATCCAGCAACTGAAAAATTTTATAGAGAATAAAAAGGGTAATTCCCAGCGGGGCAATATAAAGCAAGCCCTGGAAAAAATATCGTATGAGTCGTTTCATAATGCGCTTTTTTATACGTTAAGATTGCTTTTAAGAAAGCACTTCCATAGGGCTAAAGTTAAGGCAAAATTTTAATTTGGCGTTTTGAAGTCTTGATATTTATTCCGGCTTCTTTTTTAATTCCAGTTGCAATTTTTTAGGTAGTTTGGTCACCACCAGCTTATAGGAATGGTCGATCCAGTAGCGAAATTCCGCATCGGAAAGGCGGCTGCTGCCCATGATGGTGTTCCAATGTCGCTTGTTCATGTGGTACCCGGGAAGCACTTCTCCGGGGTGTTTTTCCCGAAGGGCCAGGGCCTGTTCCGGATCGCACTTA
>CAYVSF010000370.1:0-3643 GCA_964453775.1 uncultured Bacteroidales bacterium | reverse complement strand
AATTTCCCGAGTACGAAATTCCGGCCGATCCCGAGAAGTCGAAAGTTTACTTTGTGGACGTACCCGGTGCTAAGCAGTCGGTGATTACCATTGGAAACATGAGTCTTTCTTCACTAAATGACGACTATTACACGGCAACAGTGATGAACCAGAAGTTAGGCGGTTCATTCAACGGTTGGGTAAACATGGTACTGCGCGAAGAAAAAGGCTATACCTATGGTGCACGCAGCTATTTTGAGGGTGGCGTTCAACCTGGTCCTTTTAGAGCAGGTGCAAGCGTACGTTCAACGGCTACCCTGGAATCTGTGCAGATTTTTCATGATCTGATGGCGAAGTATCGTGATGGCATATCCGAAGAGGAATTGGACTTTACCCAAAATTCCCTGATCAAATCCAATGCGCGTCGGTTTGAAACGCTGTATGCATTATTGGGAATGCTGGAAAGTATCAGTACCTATGATTTACCGGTAGATTATATTAAAGGACGTGAAGCTAGCGTGAAGAATATGACACTTGAACAGCATCAAAAGCTGGCGGAGAAATACATTAACCCAGGGAAAATGTATTATGTGATTGCAGGTGATGCAAAAACACAATTGAAAGAACTTGAAAAACTGGGGTACGGAAAACCCGAACTTGTTAGTTTGTAGGTTTAACTTATCAGTAAATGGAGGCGGACCTGCGGGTCCGTCTTTTTTTTATGCTGATTTTCCCTGCAGCGGTTCTTTTCTGCATAAATTGCCGCCGCTTTTTCGTATGTTTGCAAAAAAATTGAGGAAATCGACATGCGAAAACCTGAGTTGCTTTTGCCGGCCGGAAATACAGAGGCCTTTTACGCTGCCATAGAAGGAGGAGCAGATGCCATTTATCTTGGACTGCAACAGTTCAATGCCAGGGGACGGGCCGATAATTTTACGATTCCTCAGCTGCAAAGCATGTTGGATATTGCAAAGGAGAAGGGCGTTAAAATCTACGTAACGGTGAATACCGTGATTAAGAATGAAGAATTGCCCGAACTGATAGATTTGCTGTACCAACTTTCGCAGACCAGTGTGGATGCCATTATTATTCAGGACTGGGGTGTTTACCACCTACTAAAGACCCATTTTCCGCAATTGAATATTCACGGAAGTACGCAAATGGGATTTCACAATTCTGTCGGCACCCAACTGGCAGGTAAACTGGGTTTCGAGCGGATTATACTGTCCCGCGAGCTGACCATGCAGGAGTTGGAAAGCATCAAACGAAAGAGCAAAATTGAGCTGGAGCTGTTTATTCATGGGGCTTTATGCTATTCTTTCTCGGGTGCGTGTTTGTTTAGCAGCTACCTGGGCGGTCAAAGTGCCAACAGGGGACTTTGTAAGCAGCCCTGTCGCAGAGACTTTTTCTACCACTTTAAGGACCATGCCTTTTTTAGCCTCAAGGACAATCAGCAACTGAAAAATATTCCTGCATTTGCAAAGCTTGGGGTTTCTTCCCTCAAGGTGGAGGGCCGGATGAAATCGCCCGATTATGTGTACCAGGTGGCGCAAGCTTACCGCAGCGTTTTGGATGCCCCCGATGAGATCGACCGGGCAGGAGACATGTTGAAAATGGATATGAGTCGTGAGAAAACCTCCTATTTTCTGGGAAATGACGTGAAAGATGCCATAACGGGAAATACTGCCACCGGTTTGTTTATTGGTCAGGCTATTGTGTCTAATTCCAAAGTATTTGGCTTTAAACCCTCTATCGAGCTGAAGAAGGGAAACCGTTTGCGCATTGTACCTAAAAACGGGGATGAGCATATTAGCCTTAAAATAAAAGAGTTTGAGCAGGAGGAAGAGTGGTGCAGACTCCCACAGCCGGAAATCAAAATAAAAACCGGAGATAAAATATTTTTAACTGATAAACGGGAGAAGCGCTTTCCTTCTAAATTGCCGGAAGCAGCCCGGACAACATTGAAGACTATGCCGGCGCAAAAGAAGAGTGCGATTTTAAAGGGATTGCATAAGAAGGCAAACTTGGGGAGGAACAAGGTGTATGTACGAATCGATTCATTGAATTGGTTGCGGAAGATTCACCTGCCTACCGTGGAAGGGGTGATTTTACGGCTAAACAAGAAGGAGCTGGAAAGCTTTGATACGAGTTTGCCCTTTGTGCAGCGTTTTAAGGATAAATTTTACCCGGAATTCCCGGTTTTCATTCCCGAAAAGAGTATTCCGTTTTACAGAATGCAGGCACAGCGTTTTATGGATGCGGGTATTAGTCATTTTTCACTGGGACAGCTTTCGCATCGCGAACTGCTGCCGGAAGGTGCCACCTATATTTTGAGTGAGTACAATTACGGATTTAATGATGCAGCCCTGGCGTTTTACCTGGAGCAGGGCGCCCATAATACCATTTTACCGCTGGAAAATTCTATCGAGAACCTTCTTTCATTGGAGAACAAAGGCCATATTTTGCCACTTTACTACCGTCCGGTATTGTTCTACTCGCGAATGCCGGTTACCCAGGTAAGGAATAAAGACTTTATCAAGGATGACGAGGGGAACTATTACAGCCATATAGTCCGGGATGGGATGACACACCTGGTGCCGGAGGTTCCCGTAGCATTGTTCCAGTACGTGGAGAAACTAAAGAGGAGCGGGTATAGAAATTACCTGCTGGATGTTTCCTTTGAAGAACCTTCCAAACATACTTTAAACCGGCTGTTAAAGCACATCAGGAATTCCGAGCAGCTGCAGCCTTCAAATACTTTTAATTTTAAGCTTGGGTTTGAGTAGATTACCGGTGTTCCCAGATGTATTCATCCGCTGTCATCACCTTTGCATAGGTTCCTTTAAGCGTGCTTAGCGTTGAAGTATGCACGTCTTTTGCTTTGATAAGAACATCTTCGTATTTTAGGTCGCGTGTGGCGCAGGCATCCTCAATCACTGTACAATCATAACCCAGATCATAGGCAGCACGTGTGGTAGCTTCCAAACACATGTGGGTTTGCATACCAGCGAGCACCAGCTTTTTAATACCCTGTTCCTGCAGCCATTCATTCAGGCCTGTGCCATTAAAGCTGTTGGCCTCATTTTTAGTAAAAACCTTTTCTCCGGGCCGGGGTGCTACATTTTCATGAATTGCAGCACCGGAAGAGGCATTGTGCTTTATATGGACTACAGGAAACTGTTGTTCCCTGAAGAAAGTCAGGATCTTACCGGCTTTTTCACTGGCAGCCTCCGGTTTATCAAGGGGGAGCATGCCACCGGGAAAGTAGAACTTCTGGATATCAATAAGAATGACGGCGGTGTTTTTTTCTGATTTTAGGTTCTGCCCGTAAGCAGCAGGCAGCCAAAACAAGCCAATGGTTATAATCAGAATGAGTTTTTTTAAGGTTTTCATATTTCCGGATTTTAATTTCATTTCTTGGGTATTTTTTGTAATATAACAAAATAATACGAAAGAAGTTGAAACCTATGGATACGCACTTTGCTTCTCCCCAAAGAAGTTCGCAAACTGAGCTTCAATCTTTGTATACGAGGTTGCGGGATTCAGTTTATATCACCAATATGCTGAACGCCATGCCTTTTATGGTGTCCATACTGGATAAAAACCGGCAGTTGGTTTTTTCCAACCATGCCTTGATTGATAAACTGGATTTTGATTCTTTACA
>CAYVSF010000369.1:0-3653 GCA_964453775.1 uncultured Bacteroidales bacterium | reverse complement strand
TTTCCAAAGTTAAGGCAATTGGTTATCGCGAGCGGTTCACCTCCCGAGCAAACAATATTCCTGGCTGCTTCTGCCACTGCCATCGCTGCTCCCTGGTGTGGATCTGCATTTACATATCGGGCATGACAGTCCACGGTCATGGCCAGGGCTTTATTGGTACCTTTAATATTATATATGCTTGCATCTGTAGGAAAATTTGTCGACATATTTCCGGTTCCTACCATGGTATCATATTGCTCATAAACCCAACGCTTTGAAGCTAAATTAGGGTTCTTTAGCATTTTCATAGCCAGTTCTTTGTAATCTTTTGGCTCGGGAACATCATCAATTGAAAACTTTTTATATTCTTTAAAGTAAGCCGGTTCATTATATTCCCTATCATAAACGGGTGCTCCGCCTCCTAAAACGAGTGACGGTGCAGGCACTTCTGCTACCAACTCGCCATGCATATAAAAACGTAAATGCTCATCATCGGTAACTTCTCCAATAATGGCACAATTCAGATCCCACTTCTCAAAAATTTTCTCCACAACCGATTCCTTGCCATTTTCAACGACAACCAGCATGCGTTCCTGGGACTCGCTAAGCAAGATTTCGAAAGCTTGCATATCTTGCTGGCGAAGAGGCACTTTATCCAAATCGATATGCATTCCATGGCCGCCTTTTTCCGACATTTCCGAGCTTGAGCAGATAATTCCTGCTGCTCCCATATCCTGCATACCAATTACGGCGCCACTCCTGTTCAATTCCTGTGTGGCTTCCAGCAATAGCTTTTCCATAAAGGGATCGCCTACCTGAACCGAAGGTAAATCATCTGCTGAATTTTCAGTTAGATCTGCAGATGCAAAGGTGGCACCGTGAA
The DNA here is from genome assembly GCA_964453775.1 of uncultured Bacteroidales bacterium. Classification (GTDB taxonomy): domain Bacteria; phylum Bacteroidota; class Bacteroidia; order Bacteroidales; family UBA12077; genus CAYVSF01. Next base: position 2,791 of record CAYVSF010000369.1, on the reverse strand, counting down.
TGCCATCTTTTCCTGTGGAAGCACCTACAATATATACCGGGTTGCCTTTGCCTTTTGCGATGGCAGAAATCATTTCGTCTTTCTTCATCAAGCCAACAGACATGGCATTCACCAACGGATTGGTATTGTAGCACTTATCAAAAGATACCTCTCCTCCTAAAACAGGAATTCCAAATGCATTCCCGTAATCTCCAATTCCTTTGACCGCTCCTTTAAGATGCCATTTTGATCGATCCACCTTCAGGTCTCCAAAGCGCAATGAATTCAATTGAGCAATAGGACGTGCTCCCATGGTAAAAATATCACGATTAATTCCTCCTACACCTGTTGCAGCACCCTGATAAGGCTCAACGGCGGAGGGATGGTTGTGTGATTCAATTTTAAAGGCACAAGCCAAATCATCGCCCAAATCGACCAGCCCGGCATTCTCCTCACCGGCTTCTGCTAACAATTGCTTGCCTTCACGTGGCAATGTTTTAATCCACTTAATTGAGTTTTTATAGGAGGCATGTTCCGACCACATTACAGAATAGATACTCAACTCTGTAAAGTTGGGAACTCTACCCAGGATCTCTTTTATTTTATCAAATTCTTCAGGTAATAGACCTAAATTTTCGGCAGTTTTTACTGTAACTTCCATTTTATCAGGGTTTAATTTGAATCTTAAAGGATATTTTGCCAACAAATATAGCCAACAAATCCATGATAGCAGCAATTCAACAGCGATTTTCTGATAGCGATTTTCTAATGCACCAGTATTTCTGAGTTTCATAAAAAAAGAGTTTTCCCGAATAAATTTATGGGAAGAAAAAACGATACGGGTAGATCTGATAGTTTTTGGATCTCCACTTCACTTTCTCATCTTTTTCATTAATTTTAAATTTTCTTTCTAATGATGAATATAAATTTCAAAGAATCGAAGCGATAAAATCAGAATAAACAAAATAAAAAAAAGATGAAAGACAGAATAGCATTAATTACAGGCGCCACTTCCGGAATTGGGAAGGCTACAGCAACAAAACTTGCACGAAACAACTTCAACGTAATCATTACCGGCAGACGAAAAGAACGTTTGGATAAAATGGCAGAAGAAATCAAAAAGGCCACCAATTCTGATGTCTATGTTTTACATTTTGATGTGCGGGACAAAGAACAGGTGGAAACAGCCATAGATTCACTGCCGGAAGAGTGGAAAAACATTAATGTGCTTATTAATAATGCAGGCCTGGCTGTCGGATTAAATCATATCCATGAAGGTGAAATTGATGATTGGGAACGAATGATTGATACGAATGTTAAGGGTTTGCTGTACATGACACGTAAAATTGCGCCTCTTATGGCAGCAAAGCAGAAAGGACATATCCTAAATATTGGTTCCACAGCAGGGAAGGAAGTCTATGAAAATGGCAATGTGTATTGCAGCACAAAGCATGCAGTGGATGCATTAACAAAAGCGATGCGCATCGACATGCTCAAGGATAAAATTAAGGTCACGGCCGTGAATCCGGGAATGGTAGAAACAGAATTTTCAGAAGTACGCTTTAAGGGCGATAAAGAGAAAGCAAAAAAAGTTTATCAGGGCTTTACACCATTATTTGGCGAAGATATCGCCGAGGTCATCCTGTTTGCACTCAATGCTCCGGATCATGTTTGCCTGAACGACATTACCATGACCTCACTTGCACAGGCGAATTCGTATTATAAAATCACCCAATAACCAGAAAAGCTATGACGTATACTGCAGAATACTTACGAAATTTTACCCTATCGGTATTTGAAAAAATAGGCTGCACAAAAGAAGATGCATCAAGTATCGCAGATGTACTGGTTGCTGCAGAGCTTAGAGGAATTCCTTCCCATGGGATGATTCGCATTAAGGACTACTACCAGCTGTTTAAAGCCGGAAGAATCAATACAAAGCCTGAGGTAAAAATAGTGCATGAAACACCCAGCACGGCAGTAGTAGATGGTGGAGGTGGGTACGGTATGGTAACCTCGAAAAAAGCAATGCAAATAGCCATTGAAAAAGCAAAGAATGTTGGTACCGGATGGGTTTCTGCAAGAAACTCCAATCATTTTGGGATTGCCGGATATTACAGCATGATGGCTCTAGAGAAAGATATGATTGGCATTGCCATGACCAATGCCAATGCACTTGTATCGCCAACCTTCTCAAAAAGCAGATTCCTGGGAACCAACCCCATAGCAGTGGCCATACCTACAGGAAAACATCCTGCCTTTGTGGCTGATTTTGCCACAAGTCCTATAGCAAGGGGTAAACTGGCTATAATGGGCAAGAAAGGACAAAAAGCACCACTTGGTTTTGTACAGGATAAGGATGGAACCCCATCGGAAGATCCGGATATCATTACCCGCGGTGGAGCTATTTTACCACTGGGAAGCGACTACGAGCACGGCAGCCATAAAGGCTATTGCCTGAGTGCTATTGTTGATATTTTTTCAGCTGTTTTCTCAGGTGCAAACTTCGGTCCCTTTGTTCCCCCTCAAGTAGCTTATCTGCCACTAAAAGATAAAAAAGTTGGCGAGGGTTTGGGACATTTCTTTGGTGCCATGCGGATTGATGCTTTCCAGGATGCAGATGCATTTAAAGCGCAAATGGATAAATGGATGGATACCTTTAGGAATGCGGAGAGTGCAAAAGGGAAAGATGAAGTTCTCATCCCGGGTGATCCTGAAAGAAAATTTGAAGAAAAACATAAGAAAGAGGGCATTTCATTAATTGATGCCGTGAAGAATGATCTGAAGGAGGTTGCCACAGAATTAAAGCTTG
>CAYVSF010000368.1:0-3654 GCA_964453775.1 uncultured Bacteroidales bacterium | reverse complement strand
TTGCATACCTATACGAACACTATTGGCAGTGACCGCACCTTTGATTTTAAGCTGACAGCCAGTTCTGTCTATGGATGTAATGACGACACAACGGGTCAGGTTACCATCTACTCGGCCAATGCCGATTTTGAGATTGATACAGACGAAGGCTGTGCGCCCCTGGATGTAAACATTACCAATAATTCCACCGGAAGTATTACCAGCTATGAATGGGATTATGGAGATGGAACGACGGCTACGGGCTTTAACCCCAATCCTTTGTATACCTATTATAACCTTACAGGTGCTCCAATTACAGATACAATTCAGCTGGTCGTAAATGGGAATGGAGGTTGTACAGACACCATGCAATTGGAAGTAACTTCCTTTTCTGAAATCACAGCAGATTTTGAACCGGTAGATACGGTTGGCTGTGATTCCCTGGTAGTGGACTTCCGTGATCTTTCATCTCCCTGGACCACCATTTACAATTGGGATTTTGACGACGGTACCTCTTCCAACCTGGCAGAACCCAGCCATGTATTTCGTAATTTAGGAACTGCCGATCATACTTTTGCAGTCAATCTTGACGTAACATCAGCCAACGGCTGTTCGCACGATACCACGATTAATGTAACCGTTCATCCTAAGGTGAAAGCCAGTTTTTATATTGATCCCTCAGAAGGCTGCTCACCTTATGATTTGGATGTAGTTCCCAGTTCCTTCCCCGGAAATGACAGTTACAGCTGGGATTTTGACAATGCAGTCACCAGCAATTTATTTGATCCGCCTGTTCAAACTTATACGAACAATTCAGGAACCACAGATACCTATACCATTCAGCTTGCAGTGGCAGATCCCAGCGGTTCCTGTCACGATACACTGGAGCGTCAGATTCAGGTGCATTCAGCCGTAACAGCCGACTTTGAACCCATAGACACGGCAGGTTGTAATCCCATGTCAGTCCAATTCAGGAACAACAGCAGCAGCTGGGCCACAGGCTATGACTGGGACTTTGGCGATGGGGCATCAGCTTCAAGTTCCGATCCGGAGCACACCTACTACAATGCCACGGCTGTGAATGATGTTTCCACCGTCGCCCTTGAAGTCACTACAGATGAAGGGTGCTGGGATACCACTTCGACAAGTGTAACGGTGTATCCTTACGTGTTTGCTGATTTTAGCGTGAGTGTGTCACAGGGCTAGCCCGCTTCGCGTAGAGGTTACTAATAAATCGCATGGTGGCAACTACCGCTGGTACTGGGACGACACAAACCTTGCAGGTCCGGCCGACAGCACCACCAATGTGCAGGAAACTTTTACACACTACTTTTACCACAATGGTGGAGGAGCCGATACAAGAATGTTAACGGTGATTGCTGATAACGGACAGGGCTGTTACGACACCCTTCAACGACAAATTACGGTTTATTCGTCCATTGATGCGCAATTTGCCATGTCGGTAAATGCAGGCTGTAACCCGGTTTCGGTTGACTTTACGAACAGCACGAATTTTGCCAATGATTTTACCTGGGATTTCGGCGACGGCGCCAATTCAAACTTGAGCGATCCGACCCATGAATTTGAGAACCCTTCGTTGAATGATACTACCTATACCATTAAGTTGTATGCAGAATCGCCCTTTGGTTGTATTGACTCGGCAGAAAATACGGTGGAGGTTTATTCCTATATCAATGCGCGGTTTTCCTTTGAAGATGACGATGGCTGTCCGCCCTTCCCTGTAGATTTTACCAATACATCAACAGGTAACCCGGCGAACACCTATGAATGGTATGTGGATGCAGGGTTGGAGGCGACCAGCACTGATTTTAGCTATACTTTTACCAACCCCGGCTTCACTATTTTAGATTATGATGTACGCCTGGTAGCTGAAAATTCACATGGCTGTACGGATGAGTATATCGACCAGGTGCGTGTATTTGAGAATGTGGAGGCGACCTTTACTACCACAACCACAGCAGGATGTAATCCACTGGAAGTGGACTTTACCAATACCTCAACGGCCCCTTCGGGTTCGGTTTATGCCTGGGATTTTGGAGACGGGGCTACAGCAAGCAGTGCTTCTCCCAGCCATACCTTCTATAATTACAGCCGGGAGACGGATGAGACCTTTACGGTAAGTTTGACGGTTACCTCGCCCTATTATTGTAGTGATGACGTGACAACCACCATAACGAGCTATCATTTGCCCAAGGCCAACTTTGAAATTGACAACACAGCCTCCTGTCCGCCGCTTGTGGCTACCATGAATAATGAGTCGCTGGGGTATGATGATTACCAGTGGCGTTTTGGAGATGGAGAGACCAATAGCACCGATATGAAAGTAACCCATGAGTATCCGAACCCCACAAATGACGTGCAGCCTTATGAATTGGAGTTGTATGTGCAAACCGATGAAGGTTGTACAGACAGCAGTTGGCTGACACTTAATGTGTACCCGGAGGTACGCGCGAATTTTAGTTATGATACCTCGGGTTGTAGTCCGTTTGTATCATATTTCGTGAATGAATCGGATAATTCAGACTTTTATCTTTGGGACTTTGGAGATGGGGTAACTTCCAGCCAGGTAAATCCGTATCACCGCTATACGAATACAGATACCACGGATATTACCCTTCCGGTGTTCTTAACGGCCACCTCGGAGTATGATTGCTGGGATACGGTTACCAATTATGTCACCATCCTGGCACAGCCGATTGCCGAATTTAGTTTAACGCCTGATTTGCAGCAGTTTCCGGAGGCCAGGGTGTTCCTTGAGAACAAGACGAATATAGGTCCTTACACCTATTTGTGGGATTATGATGATGGAAACACATCCACCAATCGGGAAGTAAACTATCATGATTATGCACATTGGGGAGAATTTGACATTAGTTTAGAGGTGACCAGTAGGACGAGCACCTGTAGCGATAAGCTGACAAAGGCGGCAAAAATATTGCCACCAGATGTGAATGCAAGTTATACCACGGATGTAAGCGAGGGTTGCGAGCCCCTGGCAGTGAATTTCACCGCAGCGACCTCAGCCTTTGCAGAATCTTATGATTATGACTGGGACTTTGGAGATGGCAACACAGGCAGCGGAAGAATAATTGAGCATGTCTTTGACTCGGCCGGCATTTACAATGTGCGCCTGACAGCAACAGGAGAGGGTGGAACGGATGTGGAATACAAAACGATAACAGTGAATAAGAACCCGGTGGTAGACTTTACCTTTGCGCCAGAACTGGCCATGATTCCCGAGGATAAGGTGAGTTTCTATAACTTCTCCAAATACGGGGATAGCTACAGTTGGGACTTTGGAGATGGAACTTATTCCACGGAGCGAGACCCGGTGCATTATTACGAAGATGTAGGATATTACGAAGTAAGCCTTACGGTAACATCTGGAGCAGGTTGTACTACTAGCATGATACATCCCGATAGTGTTGAGGTAATCGGAGAAGGGAAAATGATTTTCCCGAATGCCTTTACGCCCAGTCCGGATGGACCAAGTGGAGGATATTACACCCAGAAGGACATGTCGAACGATGTATTCTTCCCGGTACATGCCGGAGTAGTTGAATATCAATTGTATATTTACAATAGATGGGGTGAGTTAGTGTTCCAAAGTGATGATGTAAATATTGGTTGGGACGGCTATATCGATGGAAAGCT
>CAYVSF010000367.1:0-3657 GCA_964453775.1 uncultured Bacteroidales bacterium | reverse complement strand
ACTTGCTTCCCGAATCCCTAAAAAAAATATATAAAGCCAAAAACAAATTAAAAAATGCTGAAGAATACATTTATAGTCATCATTGCTGCAGGACTGCTAACCAGTTTGAATGCATGCAAAGATACACCCAAAGAAACAGCGAAAGCCATATCAGCCAGGGAGAACAATGATTTCTACGACGATGAAGCATTCGTAGAACTGGGAGAGCCCATCATTAAAATTACTGGGGAGATTCAAACGGAAAGTACAGCAGGTATGGGAAATCTTAAACTACGTCAAATCATCACGAAGGAAACACTGCTGAATAAAGAAGAAAACGAATTTATTGGAGCCTACCAGTACCGTGGGTATTCCCTCTTCGATCTGCTGAAAGATGCGATTCCGCAAAAGCAGAACAACGATTTTAACCAGGTGGTGGATCTCTATGTCGTCATCAGCAACGAAAAAGGAGAGCGTGCCATTTTCAGCTGGGGCGAGATTTTTTATCCCGTGGACAGGCACAAAATCATCATCGCAACTGAAGTTGCTCCTATCCTGCCCTCAAAAGTTGATACCTCCTGGTCTATGCCTCAAACCTGGAAGCTGGTTGCCGGGAAGGACCTCATTACAGAGCGAAACATCTCCAACCCCACCAAAATTGAGGTGGCATCTGTTCCGGACAGCTACCGGGAACACCTAAAGAAAGCTCCTTTCTATTCCCAATCCATGCTGATTTGCACCAGAAATGATACATCCATCTACATAAAACTACCGGAGACATTGAAACAGCGAGAACATTCCTTTGTTTTTTACGGAAGGGGAAGAGGCATTCACGGGCTAACCAACTTCGAAGGATTTCTACTAAAAGATTTATTGCAGCATCATATCAACTCCAACCAAAAATTAGTAAGAGAAGGGTTAATTGTTTTATCATCCGTTGACGGCTACCGATGTGCCTATTCTGTGAGCGAAGTTATGAACCGGAATGATCAATCGGATGCCATTCTTATTGAGGAAGGCGAAAAAGACGGTGGTCATTACCGCCTTTTAATGCCAGCCGACTTCTTTTCGGACAGAGCAATACAGGCTATAAGTAAGATCGAAATACATGATGTTCAGTACGAATAACTCAAGACATACCTTTTACGCCATTTTCACTTTTCTAGGTGCCCTGGTTTTACTTTTTATCATAGCACCCTTACTCGGACTGATCTTATCTACTGCTCCCACAGACTTCTTCCAAACCTCAGCCGACCAGGAAGTGCTTCGCTCGGTGGCACGTACTCTCATCATTTCCATGGCCTCCACCATTATTCTGGGATTCTTCTCCATTCCTCTCGCTTACATCCTGGCACGTAAAAATTTTTACCTGAAACGTCTCGTCCTTGGAATCGTTGATTTGCCCATTGTAATCCCGCATGCAGCAGCGGGAATTGCTATACTTGGGTTTATTTCCAGAGACAGTTTTGTCGGGCAGGCTGCCGATAACATTGGCCTTAATTTCGTGGGCCACCCGGCAGGAATTGGAATAGCCATGGCATTTGTAAGTGTCCCTTTCTTAATTAATGCAGCCAGGGAAGGTTTTCAGGCTGTTCCGGAAAAGCTGGAACATGCCGCCCTGAATTGCGGAGCTAGTATGTCCAGGGTCTTCTTTACCGTAAGCCTGCCACTGGCATGGAGAAGCATTATCACAGGTTTTATCCTGATGTTTGCACGCGGACTTAGCGAATTTGGAGCAGTAGTTATTGTTGCCTACCATCCTATGGTGACTTCTGTTTTGATATATGAACGATTTGGAGCTTTCGGACTGCAATATGCACGGCCCGTTGCTGTATTGTTTATCTTAATTACATTGGTCTTTTTTGTTGTATTACGTATGTTAACACCTGGAAGTAAAAATGCTTAACATTCAAAACCTATCATATAAAACAGGAAATTTTGCCTTGAAACACCTGAACCTGAAAATCCAGGATGGGAGTTACGCCATCCTCCTGGGCCCTTCCGGATCTGGTAAATCCCTGTTACTGGATGTGCTGGCAGGAATAAGAAGGCAGGGAAAAGGAAATATACTGCTCGATAAAAAAAATATCAGCCATGCTCCCATTCACCACCGGGCAATAGGGGTCGTTTTTCAGGAGGCTTCGCTCTTCCCCCATATGACAGTTGAAAGCAATATCGCCTATGCGATAAAAGGAAAGCTGAGGAAATCCGAACTGAAGAATAAAGTCAGGCAAACTGCACAGGACATGGAAATTGAACAGCTGCTGGAACGCTACCCGAAAAGTTTATCCGGGGGAGAAAAACAACGGGTTGCCCTGGCACGGACACTGATCAGAAAACCCAAAATACTCTTGCTGGATGAGCCGCTCTCCTCAATTGACACCCAGTTAAAAAGTCAACTCAGAAAGCTACTCAAAAATATCCATAAAACAGGACAAACCATCTTGCATGTCACCCACGATTTTGAGGATGCTGTAAGCTTAGCAGAGGACATTGCTGTGATGCAAAATGGGGAAATTATTCAGCGGGGATCTGCAAGTGAAGTTTTCAATGAACCAGCGAATCAATTTATTGCAGACCTAACCCAAACCCGGAACTTTTTTAAAGTATCCATCCCGGAAAGTGAAAAAGAAATGAAAGAGGGAATTATCAATGAAAGACTTCGTATTTGTTTCCTTTCAAATAAAGAAAAAAACGAAGGCCGAATCATTATCCCTCCGGATCAAATTATCGTTTCAGAAGCAGCCATTGACAGCTCTGCAAGAAATCAGTTTAAAGGGGAAATCATCAATGTATCAAAAATAACCCTGGGATATGAAATAATAGTGAATATAGGAATCCCTTTAGTTGTGCATATCACAGAGGAATCCTTTAATAAATTACACCTCGAGAAAACCAAAAAAATATGGCTGCAGTTTAAAGCATCATCCGTAAAATTCTACTAAAATGAAGCAATTTAAAAGCTTACTTTTAATTGGTGGTGCAGGAAAGAATACAGGAAAAACCCAACTCGCCTGCAAAATCATAGAAAAATTCAAGGGATTTCCAGTCGTAGGGATCAAAATAGCGAGGTACAAAAATCTTAAATCCTTAAAACAAAAATACCCGGATATTTCAACGCAGCAAAACTACCTCCTTGTAGAAGAAGATAAAATGAATGGGAAAACAGACAGTTCCAGAATGTTGGTTGCCGGGGCAAAAGACAGCTACTACATAGCCTGTCCTGAACAGGAAATCTTTGGGATATTTGCCAAAATTGCCCGTAAGTACAACAGCCAAACCTTGTTTGTTGTGGAAAGCAATTCGCTTGGAAGCTATCTCGACCCAGGCGTAACCATTTTCGTAAAAACAAAAGAAAAACAGCCTTCAAAACCTAAAAACCCCTCAAGACAAAATGCATTGCAGCTACATTATGAACATGAAGCTGTAGAAGAGCTTCTTAACCGCCTGTACATCTCTAATAATCAATGGGATTTGAAGGCTATATAAGGTTCTGTGATTTATTCCTATCTTTATAGAAAAATAACGCATTATGCTCAAATTTAAGCAAGCGCTTGAGATAGTATTGGACAACGCTCAGCCCCTTCCCGTGGAAAAAATAAAGTTAAGTGAGTCCTACAATCGCATCCTGGGTGAGGACTTTGTAGCTTCAATTGAAATGCCACCATTTGATAAATC
>CAYVSF010000366.1:0-3667 GCA_964453775.1 uncultured Bacteroidales bacterium | reverse complement strand
CATTCAGGAAGGCATCTATTTGGAGAGCGAATCCAGGATACTTAGCAACCTCATGAAAGTTAACAAAGTAGTGATAAAAAGTATCATGACACCAAGAACAGTTGTTATTTCTGCCCAGGAAGAAATGACCGTGGAAGAGTTTTTCAATCAACATGAAACGCTTCGGGTGTCAAGAATACCGGTATACAGAGGCACTATCGATAATATTACAGGCTTTGTACTCAAAGACGAAATCATGCAAAATTTGATAGAAGAAAAAAAGAATACACCCTTAAAAGAAATTGCACGTCCCATTATCGTAGTAAATGAAAAAATGCCCATCACAAAACTTTTTTACAGGCTGATGGAAGAAAGTGAACACATCGCACAGGTAGTTGGCGAATATGGCGAAACCGTTGGTCTGGTTTCCATGGAAGATGTCATTGAAACCCTATTGGGCACTGAAATCATGGATGAACTGGATAACATAGAAGATATGCAGGCTCAGGCTAAAAAAATATGGCAAAGAAGAGCCCGTCGTCTTGGCCTTATCGAATAAAACAGGCTATTGAAATAAAAAGCCCGCGCTTTCACGCGGGCCTGATTGTCCCTCCTTACAACAATGATTTATTCAACCATCAACCACATAACAGTCCTGAATAAAGAAAGACAACCAAAACATACAACTACAACAGCAAAAACTTTTCCCTAACCAAATATCCGCACAAGCTGTTATAGCCACTTATTTAATTATTCATATAATTTAAATTCTAAACAAATTCACGCATGAATAGTTCACAACTTCCTGTATTTTTTCATAAATTGTATTAAAATCGTCCAACGCTATTTTAAATAATATGCAAATCACTAAACCAACACTCATCCTGGATAAAAAAAGATGCATGCAAAATATAGAAAGCATGCAGGCCAAAGCTGAAAAAAAGAAACTTATTTTTAGACCACACTTTAAAACCCACCAATCCTTAGCTGTCGGCCGGTGGTTTAAAAAGCTGGGAATAGATAAAATAACAGTTTCATCTGTCGATATGGCTAAATACTTTGCATCAGATGGTTGGAGGAATATCACCATTGCCTTTCCTGTAAACTTGTTAGAAATTGATGCCATAAATGCTTTGGCGAAGTCTATCAAACTAAATATTACACTTCTCTCATTGGAAACAGTAAGGGAACTAAAAAGCAAATTAAGTTTTCCGGCAGGTTTTTTTATAAAAGTTGATGCAGGATACCATCGTACGGGAGTTGACATTGAAAATGTAGAGCTTATCGATGAAATGCTAGAAGAAGCGAAGGAAGCTCCTCTTCTTACCTTTAAAGGCTTTCTGGTACATAATGGACACAGCTATCATGCCAAAAGCAAAGAGGAGATTCTAAGTATACATAATAATACAGCTAAGGCAATTCAAGCCTTAAGGAAAAGGTACAAAGACTATGAAAACCTACTCATTTCATTTGGCGATACACCATCATGCAGTTTGGCCAATAGTTTTAAAGGAATTGACGAAATTCGTCCCGGAAATTTTGTCTTTTATGACATCATGCAGCAACATATAGGAGCTTGCGATTACCATCAAATAGCAGTTGCTCTTGCCTGTCCAGTGGTTGCTTTACACCCAGAAAGGAATGAACTGGTTATCTATGGTGGGGCGGTACATTTATCAAAAGACTACATCACAGTTGGGGGAAAAAAAGTATTTGGCAAAGTTGTTCGAATCGATCATAACAAAAGATGGGGTGCACCCATCCAAGGCTTATGGGTTGAAAAATTATCGCAGGAGCATGGAATTATTAAAGGAGAAGCAGAAGCCATTAACAGTTTTAAACCGGGAGATCTTTTGGGAATCCTGCCTGTTCATTCCTGCTTAACGGCTGATGCCATGCGGGGGTATTTTACCCCGGAAAATCAATTTATTGATCATTTATCTGGCAACAATTTCGAATAACTGTTTATGTGTGGAAGATACATTGAAGTACAAAAATTGGAAGTACTTGAGAAGCGTTTTAACGTTAAACTTGCTGATGATGCTATTTACAAACCCAGCTACAACATCAGTCCGGGCAAGCTGGCTCCTGTTGTTACCAGTGACAAACCACATGAGTTGCAGATGCTTCAGTTTGGTTTGACACCTTTCTGGGCCAAAAAACCCATGTATCTCTTTAATGCCAGAAGTGAAGGAGATAAAAACAAAGATAACAATCCGATCTACAAAGGAGGTAAAGACATTGCCCGAAAACCCGCTTTTCGAAAGCCCATCCGTTCGCAGCGTTGTCTGGTTATTGCCGATGCCTTTTATGAAGGAACCACAAAAGAACGATTAAACAAACCCTATTTAGTATATCTGAAAGAAAAGCAAAGGCCTTTTGCTTTTGCAGGAATATGGGACCGATGGATAAATCCTGAAGATGCAAGCGAAATTTATTCCTTTTCCATCATCACAACAGTTGCCAATGAGTTAATAGGAAAAATCCCCCACCACCGATCACCGGTCATTTTGGCTCCTAACCAGGAAGCCAACTGGTTAAATGAAAAGCTTCCTTTGGCTGATGTCCTTAGAATGTTGAAGCCCTTTCCCGGTGATAAAATGAATGCTTATCCTGTAGCTTCTAGCATTAAAAAGACAGAAAATGACTTTCCTGATTTGGTAAAACCTCTGGGTGAAAGAATTATCTCCGAATACGACTATGATATCAGTAAAGATCTGCGCCTCCGGGGGATGGGAAATCCAAAGAAAAAATAAAAAAGAAAGAAGCTGCATCTTACCGATACAAGCTCCTCTCAACTAAAAACCGCTACCCCCAGGTTCTTCTCATACGCTCCCACTTCCAGTCGCGGTAACGTATTATCTCGTCAATCTCTTCTTTTTGCAAATGTTTAAAACGCCCCTGTTTTAGAAGGTAATCCTCTATTGATTTGAATTTCTTTGGGTTTCTATTCAGCTTAAACTGATGATCTTCATATTCTGCCAAATACCATAAACCACAATCTACTGCTTCTTTTGCTATTTCAATAGTGGTTTCTGTTGGTGTTCCCCATCCTGTAGGACAGGAAGCATAAACATGAATATAAGAAGTCCCTTCTACCTGTTTGGCTTTGTTCACCTTGTTGATGAAATCGTTTGGATAGCCAATACTTGCTGTAGCGGCATAATCAATATCATGAGCTGCAACGATCTCAAAAAGGTTCTTTTTATGCGTTTCAGATCCCGAAATGTTCTTCCCTGCAGGCGTTGTAGTGGTTTTCGTACCCAATGGGGTAAGCCCGCTTTTTTGAATTCCCGTATTCATGTAAGCTTCATTATCATAACATATATAAATCAGCTTATCGTTCCGGTCAATGGCACCAGATAAAGCCTGTAGCCCAATATCAGCAGTTCCTCCGTCTCCTGCAAATACAACGGTGTGTGTATCTTCAATCCCCAGGGCTTTGTTGCCGGCAGTAATACCCGAAGCCATCGATGCAGCTCCGGGAAACATCGAGATGACAGCATTGCTGTTAAAGGCCATCTGGGGATAAATAAAACCCACTGCAGCCATACAGCCGGCGGGTAAAACAGAATAACTGCGCTCACCCAGCACTTTTAGGGCAAGACGTACGGCCACACTGCCGCCACATCCGGCACAGGCCTTATGTCCGTAAAAGTATTCCTTATCTGTTATATTCTTTGCATTG
>CAYVSF010000365.1:0-3712 GCA_964453775.1 uncultured Bacteroidales bacterium | reverse complement strand
TTTGTCCCTCAGTGTCCGGGTTGGCCATTTTAAAACCGGTGTAGGCGATGTTCACGCCGCCGAGATCGGCAATGTTTTCACCCAGCGAAAGTTCACCATCAGCGTGTAAGGAGTCGAGCACAATGATTTGATTGTATTGGTCAACCAATACTTGCGAGCGCTTCTCGAATCGTTTACTGTCATCTTCTGTCCACCAGTTGGTAAGGTTTCCTTCTTTATCGTAGAGACGACCCTGATCATCGAAACCATGTGTCATTTCATGACCAATAACAGCTCCGATTGCTCCGTAATTAATAGCATCATCACCATCCATATAGAAGAAGGGAGGTTGAAGAATTCCTGCGGGGAAACAAATTTCATTCATCAGCGGGCTGTAATATGCATTTACTGTTTGTGGATTCATAAACCACTCGTCCTTGTCCACCGGTTGTCCAAGGTCACTTAAATTATCTTCCCGATGAAATTTTCGGCTGTTCATCATATTTTCGAAATAAGAATCGGTTCCTACCTGCAGGTTTGTATAATCTTTCCACTTGTCAGGATAGCCAATTTTTACATTCATGGTAGCCAGCTTTTCATGCGCTTTTTGTTTGGTTTCTTCCGACATCCATTCCAGTTGATCGATGCGCTGTCCCAATGCTTTTTTAAGGTTATTTACAAGTTCGATCATTCTCGATTTGGCTTCCGGTGGAAAATGTTTTTCAACAAACTTCTGACCCACAGCGTCGCCAAGCGAACGGTTGGTGGAATTTAGAACCCGACGCCAGCGGGGCTTCATTTCCTTGCTTCCCTGGAAAGTTCTGCCGTAAAAATCGAAATTGGCTTCCACGAAGTCCTGACTCAAATAGGGTGAGGCAGAATTGATAATGTTCCACTTCAGGTAAGTTTTCCAGTTTTCTACAGGAACTTCATCCAGCATTGCATTGAATTCCTTAAAAAATCCGGGTTGACGCACATTTACACCACCTGGATTATTAACACCCAGTTCATTGAAATATCCATCCCAGTCAAAATTACTCACCAACTCTTCAAGCTCATTCGGGCTGTATTTATTGTATGTTTTAATTGGGTCACGTCGTTCAAGACGTGTCATGGAAGCATGGGCAAGGCGTGACTCAATTTGCATAACGTTTTCTGCATTTTCCCTCGCTTTACTTTTATCTAAGCCGGTTAATGTGAAAAGTGTTGTTATGTAATCAATATAAGCTTTTCGAAGCTCTTTTGAGCGCTTGTCATCACTGGTGTAATAGTCACGGTCGTTCATTCCAAGACCACCTTGAGAAAAATGACCAATATTCATTTCACTATTTTTGGCATCGGGGCCAACACTAAAATGGAACATGGTTCCAAGTCCCATGTGATGCATTTTTGCTGCCTGGTCAATAACTCCGTTTATATCAGAAATTTTATCAATCTTATTTAGATAAGGTTGAATAGGTTTGGATCCCAGTTGGTTGATTGCTTCAACGTCCATTCCCACAGCATAAAAATCGCCTATCTTTTGTTCAATACTTCCGGCTTCATTTTCTTCTTTCGATAAATCAAGAATTAACTCTTTTACTTTTTGGTTGGTCTGTTTAGCCAATTGATCAAAAGAACCGAACCTGCTTTCATCGTCAGGCAGAGGATTTGCTTCCATCCATCCTTTATTGGCAAATTCATAAAAATTTTCGGTTGGATCGATGTTGGTATCGATTACAGATACATCAAGCGTAAGCTTTTCCTCATTGGATTTCTCATTACAGGATATCATTACCATAAGCATCCCCATTAAAAGAAATAGTTTATAAAGTTTCATCATCAAAATATTTATTGTGTTTAGTAATTTATATAATTTAAAGGACAGAAAAAAAGCTGCCCCATAAGTTGAGACAGCTTTTTAATATAATGGTTTAAAGCCTATTCGAAGTCTTTAAAGCTCTTTTTAATCAATTCCATGGCTTCGCGTAATTGTTCCTCATTGATTGTCAAAGGAGGCGCAAAACGAATAATATTACCGTGTGTAGGTTTGGCGAGAACGCCATGTTCTTTCATAGCTACACATACATCCCATGCAGTTTTTCCATTTTTGTTTTTAATAACAACTGCATTTAATAAGCCTTTTCCCCTTACGAGTTCAATCATGGGTGAATTAATGCTGTTGAATTCATCGCGGAAAATTTTTCCCATTTTCTCGGCATTTTCTGCCAGTTTTTCTTCCTTAATAACTTCAAGAGCTGCCATGGCTACTTTAGCAGCAACCGGGTTGCCTCCAAAAGTAGAACCATGTTCACCAGGCTTAATAGTAAGCATAATATCATCATCAGCTAATACTGCAGAAATAGGATAAACACCACCGGAAATAGCTTTCCCCAGTATGAGGATATCCGGGCGAACACCTTCGTGATCAACTGCTAAAAGTTTTCCTGTACGTGCAATACCTGATTGAACCTCGTCGGCAATAAAAAGCACATTATTCTTTTTACACAGTTCAGATGCTTTTTTAAGGTAACCTTCATTTGGAACGTTCACACCCGCTTCACCCTGGATGGGTTCAACCAGGAATCCTGCCACATTCGGATCCTGAAGTTCTTTTTCAAGCGCCGGAATATCGTTATAGGGAATGGTAACAAACCCCGGTGTATAAGGGCCAAAATCTTTTTTTGCATCAGGATCTGTCGACATGGAAACAATGGTAATCGTACGTCCATGGAAGTTTTCTGCGCAGACAATAATTTTTGCCTGATTTTCAGGTATCCCTTTCTTCGTGTATCCCCATTTACGACATAATTTAAGAGCTGTTTCATCACCTTCTGCGCCTGTATTCATGGGAAGAACCTTGTCGTATCCAAAGTATTTTGTGATGTATTCTTCATACTCACCCAATACACTGTTAAAGAATGCTCTTGATGTTAAAGTTAATTTATTGGCCTGCTCTGTTAGAGCATTAATAATCTTTGGATGGCAATGTCCCTGGTTAACTGCTGAATAAGCAGAAAGGAAATCGAAATATTTTTTTCCTTCTACATCCCAAACATAAACTCCCTCTCCGCGATCGAGTATTACTGGTAGCGGATGATAGTTGTGAGCGCCGTATTGCTCTTCTCTTTTGATATAATCCTGACTTGTCATTAGCTGCAAGTGTTTGAAAGTTAGTAAATTCGTCTATCTATTCTCTAATGTAAATTCAAACTACAATGCTACTATTTCTTTTTCTGATTTTAAAGCAAATTCATAATATTTTATCTAATTATGCAGGTATTATATAACATATGTTTAAAATTAAGGGGAAGAAACAATTTAGGTGTTGAACTTCTGATTCTCCATTTTGTTAAGAACATTGAACAATTATTTAAACAGTAATGATTATGGAGAACAATAAATATGCTATTTCAGAAAATATTGGCAAACGCTATAGTCCTGTTATGTTTGCAGACAGACCAATAGGGAAGGATGTTTTAGACACACTTTTTGAAGCTGCACGTCAGGCACCCTCCAGTTATAACGATCAGCCATGGGCATTTCTCGTTGGAGATAAGTTTACCAATAAAAAGACCTACGATCTCATTTTTGATGCACTCATGACTGTAAATCAAAAATGGGCAAAGTTTGCACCTGTTCTTATGGTGAGTTTGGGAGAAAAGATATCGCCTACCACCGGGAAAGAAAATCGCTATGCTCTTCATGATGTAGGACTTGCAATGGGAACAATGCTTTATCAGGCATCTGAGAT
>CAYVSF010000364.1:0-3721 GCA_964453775.1 uncultured Bacteroidales bacterium | reverse complement strand
ACCAGTTCATATTTGGGATACATTGGCTCTGAAAAATCAAGGAGTACCTTAGCTTTGGGATTTGTCTCCAAATGCTCAATTTCCTTTAAGAAATCCTCAACAACATCAATCGCTATAAAGTCAAGATCTAATGGGTCTCTGGTAAATTCATGCCCGTCTTTAACACATATAATTCTCATAACAAAAATTTATTTTCCACACATTTCAACAGCACTCAAACAAATTTTGGGCCAAAAATGAACTTTGAATAGACATACCTGTGAAAGGAACTTAAAATCAGACTAATTACTCTAACGTAAACAAAGGTAAATAAGTTTAAATAAAACCCAAAAAAATTAAATTTATTTAAACATATTTATCTTTGTTTAAGGTTTAGATTGCGAATAACATCCTCGGAAACATAGTAAATATCGCCATTTCGTCCACTTCCAGGTGAATTATGAATCTTCTGTAAATCAGGATAAGTAAAGCTACCATTATGAGGAAGATATTCCCTGCTTCTATAGCTTGTAAAAAATAAGACTGTTCCATCAGGGGAAAGACTTGGACAAAACTCAAATGAAGATGAGTTTATGATGTCGCCTGCATTTATGGCCCTTTTCCAGTGGCCTTTTTCATCTTTAAACGCCACAAATAAATCGCCACCACCTTCTCCTTCTCCCCAACCATGGGAAGTATAGACTATATAATCACCATCAGGATGCACAAATGCATTGTATTCGGCTGCTTTGGTATTTACGGAGTCGCCTAAATTTTCCACTGATCCATAACCTTCATTTGAGGCCCTGGCCATATATAAATCCTCTCCGCCTGTAGCATCATCATAAGAGGCACAATAATAAATGTCTCCGTTTTTGGTAAAGGAGGGATAAAATTCATTTCCTTCCCTGTTCACGGGCCCTCCAATATTAACCGGTTGGGACCAGCCATTCTTTTCTTTTTTAACATACCAGATATCAAAATCCGTTCGGGTGCTATCCTCCGGATTTGGTCTATTTGAAACAAAAAAGAGTCGTTTCCCGTCTGGATGAAATACTGGCTCGATATCATTGTATACTCCGCTGAATGAAGCCACCTTGGGCTGCAACCATTTTCCATTCTTAAGTGTTGAAAAAACTATAACCGATATACCGCGTTGGGGTTGAATTGTAAAATAAAATGTTTCTCTATCAGGCGATAAACAGGCATCTCTTTCATTCATTCCCGTAGATACAATCCCAGGAGCAAAAAGATGTACACGGTCATCCTTTTCAAAGCCGTTAAATGTCTCCTGTTTCTCATTTTTGTTACACCCAACTATGCATGGAACAGCAACGACTATCAATAGCAGGCAAATCTTTCTAACGTTCATATTTATAATCTTATGTAAAAAAACAGCTTACCCTTAAAGAGTAAGCTCATTTAAGCTCTAAAAACACCATTCATTAAATCGTTGCAGAATACCCTTCAGGTCTTTTTATACCATCTCGGCATATTCCCCTACCAGGTTATCAATCTTTCTAAGGAAATAAGATTGATCCTTTGCTTTCAACTCCAAATGCATAATTCTATATTCTGCTTCTTCCTGCAGCCAGGGAATTAGTGATCTTGAGCTGCAATACTCCATAGGATCATCATTCCAACAAATATTCATCATATTGTCTTTGAGTTCCTCGGTTATCCTTCTTGCAGACTCAATGCGCATTTTGTAACTTGGAGTAATCATTACTTTATCCAATTAAATAGCGTTAATATAATTGTTACTTTTCTCTCAACATATAAGTTAAGAATAATTAGCCAAATTATCAATTCTATCATACAAAGTAAATGTTTAATAACATGATTCTGATTTATTTATTGACAATTGAGGGTGAGACATCAACATTTGGCCCACATGATTGTTCTTTATTAAGGAATTACAGATAGCTATTCCTTGAATTTTCCGGGGGAATTCGTACAAGAGATATTCATTATGAAAAAAGAAATATATCGTTCAGATTCACGTGGCTTCGCCGATCACGGATGGTTAAAAACAAAACACTTATTCAGTTTTGCCAATTACCATGACCCCCACCGCATGCATTTTGGAAAAATACGTGTGCTGAATGATGATATTGTTGCACCCGGTGCCGGGTTTGGTATGCATTCACATAGCAATATGGAAATCGTTTCTATTCCTTTGCAGGGTAATCTCATCCACAAGGATGATCAGGGCAATACATCAAAAATATCGACAGGTGAAATTCAAATCATGTCGGCAGGAACTGGTATTTGGCATTCCGAGTACAATGCATCAGATGATGAGGAAGTTCATTTTCTGCAAATATGGATATTCCCGGAAAAAGAGGACATTCCTCCCCGATACGATCAGATAGGGTATGATTTAAATAAACAAGAAAATAGTTTTCTTCCTTTGGTTAGCCCGATAAAAAATAAGAGCTCCTTATGGATTAACCAAAATGCTTATTTATCCCTAGGTAAATTTAATGCTGACAGAAGATTTGAATATCATTTAAAAAATTCTGAAAACGGCGTACTGTTCTTTCTGATAAAAGGAGCTATAATAATCGATAAAGAGCACATTCAGGAAAGAGACAGCATTGCAGTTCACGAAACCACAGAAATTCAACTTGCTACAAAATCCGACAGTACTGTTCTGGCCATAGAAACTCCTATGCATTAGAGCTTTTACGAGTGATTAAGCTCACCAGGATTACTGCAGCAAAAGCAAACACGAAAGAAGTAAATTTTACATTTAGAGACTCATTCAAAACGTCAATATTGCTCCATACTACAGTTGTAATCGTTCCAGTAAGCATACCGGCCAGCACCCCTTTTCGAGTTATCTTCTTCCAGTAGAGTACCATAAGCAATGCAGGACCAAAAGAAGAACCAAGTCCTGCCCAGGCATAAGAAACCAGGTCATAAATTATTTCCTCGGAAGTGTAGGCGATAACAAATCCCATTAAACCAACCAATACCGTTATGCCACGGCTTAAATTTAACAGGCGCTTTTCTGTAACATCTTTACCCAATGTTTTGTGATAAAAATCTTCTATTACTGAAGAGGAAATTACAAGCAGCTGACTATCAGCTGTTGACATCATTGCCGCAATAGCCCCGGATATAAAAACCCCTGCCAACCAGGAAGGAAGGAGTGTATTGGCCAGGTAGGGCATAATTTCTTCCACATTATCAAAATAGCCCTGTCCATGCATTGCCAATCCCACCAGGCCAATTAGCATGGCTCCGGTAAACGCAGGTATGGCCCATACTATAGCAATTCTACGACTCACCTTTATTTTTGCACTGTCTTTGATAGCCATAAATCGTGCCAGCAGATGCGATTGTCCCATATAACCGAATGCCCAGCTCAATCCTCCAATAATGACAGCAGCTGCAGCCCAGCCTGTTTTATTTCCGGTAAAACTATGAAACTCGTTTCCCGATTCTGCAAGGGCAGAAGTTAGGGAGTGACCCTCTTTGGCAATTTCGATTAAGCCTACCACAGGCAATACCACCAATGCACCTATCATAATGATGCCCTGTATCAGGTCTGTCCAGGCCACAGCAAAAAATCCTCCCATCATGGTATAAAAAACAATAACCACAGCGCCTATTACAATACCCCAAAAAACAGGTATTTGGAATGTTACATTTAAGACCGTTCCGGCCCCGTTAAACTGCGCTGCCAGGTAGAATGTAAAAAAGAATATTATAATTAAAGTAGCTACCAAGCGAA
>CAYVSF010000363.1:2910-3734 GCA_964453775.1 uncultured Bacteroidales bacterium | reverse complement strand
CTGCCATTAGAAATAGTTGTATATTTTTATTCATCATTGTTTAGCTGTTTTTTTTCTGATTTTTCATTCCTGCAACTCACGTACAACCCTATCAACCATTACTGTAGCATCATTTCCTTTCAAACGGTAAGCGTCCAGCTTTTGACGTGACATCTTCGGCTCATCAGGAAATAAATGAATTATTAAGGGGTTTACCACCTTTTGGGGTTTTGCACCCATTCTTCGTATCAATTCGGGCTCCAGTTGCGGCGCTTTGCCATCGGCACCGGCACTTATCGAAACAAAGGAATAGTCTTGCACCTGTCCCTTATAGTGTTTAAAGACAGCACGAAGAGGCGATGCCACCTTGCCCAACCATACAGGAGCCACAAAAACCAAACGCTCGTAGCCTTCGTGCACCCTATCGGGAGATTCAATTTTTGGTGTGCGATTAAACAGTACATCCAAAACAATAGTAAACACATTCCGCTGCTTTTTTTCAACTACTTTCACCCAGTCGGCCCCGGTTTTTTCGGCAATGCCTTCAGCCAGAACAGCATTGTTCCCGGTAAATGAATAAGATAACACCAATGTTTTCATAAGTATATCCAATTTAATTTTTTCTGATTTGTATTTAATTTCTGTCTTTTTCATTGAAAGACCTTTCTTTTAAATACCCATAAAAATCTTCATTCCTGATTTTACGTGCATAGTCTTCCAATGTAAACTCAGGTTTCCCCAGTACCTCGTAAGTTCCATAAGCATCTACCAGCCAGGTTTCTACACTTTTTTTGAAATAGTCATGCATATGCTTCACCAATTTCATTTCCTTGTTGAACAAGGCC
>CAYVSF010000363.1:0-2900 GCA_964453775.1 uncultured Bacteroidales bacterium | reverse complement strand
CGATGGCAGGGCCTGCACTTTTGTGCCCGGAGCTGCAATGGATAAAAAGCGTTGGGCAGCTTCCAAATGCCCCGTTCCTTCCCTTCCCTGGATGGGAAAATCTTTAAACATTGCTGCTTTGTTCCCGATGGCCTGTGACAGCTGCCGGCTATAATCAACGGCATTGATAAAATAGACAGGTTGCCGGGTATCGCCCAGCACTGCATACATTCCATTACGGCGATAAAGCATAAAACTATCTGCAAACCAGCTGCAATGTAAGATGGTATAGGGAATGCCCGATTGCTTCAACAGCTTATGCCCCTGCTTTCGAATAATGTTGGGGATAAACTCAAATCTGTCCTCTTCAGATGTGTTCTCCATGGCACCCAGCCCGGAAATGGTCAAAATCTGTTGAATACTTTCCCTGTCAATCGCTTCCAGAATATTTGCCATTCCTTCACGCTCGGGGGCAAACCGGGTGTTGATATCCGTAGTATTGGAAGACAGGTTTAAATAAAGAAAAGTAGTGTTTTTCAATGCCACTTTTAAGGTCTCTATATCCTCCAAATCAGCATAAACGATGCTTACATCTTCTGTTTTTTGAAATAGCTGCCGGGCCTTATCCACGTTTCGAGCGACCACTTTTATCTGGAAACCAAAACCAACCAGATTTTTCACCACAGGGACACCCAAATTTCCCGTAGCGCCTATAATTGTTAGTTCTTGCTTATTCATACCTTTGTTCTTTTAAGATGATAGAACAAAAGTAGGAAGGGTTTTGCGAACTGTCTTTTGACAAAAGTCAAAAAATACTATTTCTTTTTTCTGATTCGGCTCAGCGTGGCAATATCCACCCCGATGAAAGAAGCAATATGGCCCAGCGTAGCCTGCTGCAGCACTTGCGGATAATCCTCGCAAAATTTTCGGTAACGCTCCGTGGCTGACAGGATCTGGAACTGCTTGCTGCGCTCAATCATCTCGCGACTCTTCACATCGGCCAGATCCTTGCAAATTTGGTTCCAGGCGGGCACCAGATCGTAGAGCTCATGCTGCCGTTCATAGCTGATTACCATCAACTCCGAATCCACAATGGCTTTGATGTTTTCCTTAGCGGGCAACTGGTTGTTGAAGCTGTCAAAGGAGATGATAAGCGTACCTTCAGGAAAAAAATCAGAAGTAATTTCATTGGCCTTATCATCGTAGACATAGGAACGCAAGAGGCCCTTTTTAACAAACCCAATATACTTGCACACTTCACCTTCCTTTAAGAAAAAGTCATGAGCATTCAGGTTCATGGGGACATAGCTGGACATGGTCAGCTGCAATTCTTTTTCGCTAAGCTGATATTTATCAAGGCTATTCTGATCGATACGCATAGATAGCATTTTTAAGTGTTCATAAAGAAAGCGACTACACCAACAAGGTAAATTTACTATTTCTGATCTATTTTTACAATCTTAGGCAAGGCAGGTGAATTTCTCACTAAAAATGCTAGGTTGGTAGAATAAAACAATTAAAATCAGCACCTCCTTTGATGAAAGTCTCCCCCCTAATTTCTGTCTTCTTCATTCCATCAGGCAGACGGTATAGTAAAAATAAACGTACTGCCTTCACCCGGTTGGCTTTCTACCCGGATTCTTCCTTCGTGTTTTTCCACAAATTCCCGGCACAAAATTAATCCAAGTCCCGACCCCATCTCATTTTCGGTCCCTTCCTTAGAAAAGCTTTCACTAAGCTTAAACAAGCTGCTCTGCAATTCCTCGTCTATTCCTACTCCGTTATCGTTTACCCGAACTTTCAAAAAACCATTGCGAGATGGCTTCCCTGCTTCCAGCTTAATTTGCCCTTCTTTGGGCGTGTATTTGATAGCATTGGACAATAAATTTCTGAGTACAGTTTTTAGCATATTCTTATCAGCCCTAACAAAGCTGTCAGAAGGGATGGCATTTTCAACATGAAGCGACTTATTTTCAAATTGTTGGTTTAGCGTTTCTATCACCTCATTAGAAATAGCCTTTAAGGATATCTTTTGAGGTTCAAAGCTAATTTTGCCTCGCTGTGATCGTGACCAAACCAATAAATTCTCGAGTAGACGGTAGGTGTTTTTCAAAGCATCGGAAACCTGCTGCATGAATTGCTCTTTTTGTTTTCCAGCTACTTTTCCTGTAAACACCATATCATATAACTGAATAACCGATGAAAACGGGCCAATCAAATCATGTGCAAGGATAGAGAAAAATTTATCTTTGGTCCGGTTGCTTTCCTCCAGCATTGCCTCTTTTTCCTGTAAATCTGAATTGGTGGCTTCCAGCTCAGCTACGGTATCCTGCAGCTCACGGGTACGCTCTTCCACCAGCTGCTCCAGGTACCTTCCCTTTTTGAAGTAGTGAAGTCGATCTTGTTGATGAATAAACAAAACAACCAGGAATAAAAGTACCGACAACATCAGTATGATGCTACCCTGGCGTAACTTAAAATCTGAAAGGCCAAGATACAAATCGGATTTTGCAATGGAATACCTTACCTTGTAACGATCCGTTGCTGTTGGATACACATCAAAATGCAGGGCAGTATCTGATTGCACAAGTTTGCTTGTGAGATTCCCCTTGATAGTATCCCTGGCAATGGGGGAAAAACGAATTCGCGTGTTTTGAGCCTTCAGTCGCTGAATAGCTTCATCATTTCGGGTAAAGATAATATCAAAACCCAACAGTTTTTCCTTTTGCCAAATAGGGGAAATAGCTCCCAGAATGAGCAAACTGTCTTTTTTCTGAATATGGGCAGTCAATTGATGAAGAGACGTATCTGCAATAAAAGTATTGGAATGCTTGCATTGTGGGCTGCGGAATTCTACCAAAAGTTGGTTATTGACATAGCGCGCTGCATAAATGCAATCATCCAGGGCTTTTACCCCATCA
>CAYVSF010000362.1:0-3740 GCA_964453775.1 uncultured Bacteroidales bacterium | reverse complement strand
GAAAGTGAAGGCGCCAAGACAGGTTTTTATTACAGCCGCAACATTTGGGGTGACCGGGAAAGTAGCAACACCCCAGTTTCGGGAGGTGATGCTGTGATTGACGGATACCACAACGATGCCCTGCTTGAAGGAAATGGATCCCGGGCAGCTCTTGATTGGACGAATGCCGTGTGGCCTAACGTTCTTAATGTAGAAATTAAAAGAGATGGGACAGCACTGGAGGAAGGGTTCCAGGAAGTTTATGTAGGCGAAGATCTGGATATTAGCTACACCTATAGAAGTTACTCACAATCCAGCACTATCAATTTCATTATTGACAATGACAGGAATCCCTACAATAACGGCAAAGGAACAGCTGTCACAGTAATTGCCAATGCCAGTCATACAGCTACGGGAAGCACAATTACACAATCCACGGTAGCGTGGATACCATCCCAAAGCCAATCGTCAGGTAATTATTACATTTTAGCTAAAATAACCACTGGAACACATACTCGCTACATGTACCTACCTTATGATATCGATGTTGTATACAATGATTTAGCTATTTCAACCATTCAAAAGCCTGTTAAAAACTTTAACAATGATATGCCGGTATCAGTAACTGTAGAAAACTATGGTGAGAAAGAGCAGAGCAATTTTGAACTCAGCTACACTTTTGGAGGTAACACCGTTACAGAGACATTCACAGGTACTATAGAGGCTTTTTCATCAGCCGAATTTACATTTTCGCAAGGGATCGATCTAAGTACCGAAAACACTTATGCTATTTCTGCCAAAACGGAACTTACCGATAACAATGCTGCTAACGATGAATATGCCACTGAAATCAACAGTTATGAGAATCCCAATACCATGTTCTTTATTTATGATGATTTTGTAAGCATTCCTGATAACGATGCGTTCAACTTTACAGGAAATTTTACAGTAGAAGCCTGGTTTTATGCGCATTCAACAAAAGCTGATGGCACTGTTATTTCAAAACATGCGAACCCCGGATCGAGGACTGGTTACGTTATTGAATATGCCAGCGGAAACATCCAGGCTGTAATTGGTCAGGGACCTGACTGGGCAACAGTTTCAACCCCGGCTACAAGTGACACATGGCACCACGTAGCGATGGTTTACAGCGGTGGTACGCTGGAAATGTTCTTAAATGGGATCTCACAAGGCTCTACACCGGCAAGCCCGGTTATGAACACCTATGATCTTTATATTGGTGCTTCTGAATTCTATGGTTCGAATTGGACAGGCTACATTGAAGAAGTCAGAATTTGGAACGATGCACGCTCCTCAACCGAAATCCAGGACAATATGCAAACAGAAATTGATCCCACCTCCGAAAATCTCTTAGCCTATTACACCTTCAACCGGGGAATTCCGGAAGGGAATAATACAGCTATAGATTATCTACCCGATATGACAACCAACAATTATCATGCTGCGCTCAACAACTTTGCCTTGCAGGATGGCCTGAAAGACGGAAATTTCTTTACAACCTGCAACCTGGATCTGGCTGCACCTGAACCAGATATTGAAAATTTACCTGATGTCACAGGAGAATGCAGTGTAACCGTATCTGAAACGCCTACGGCAACAGATAACTGTGCAGGAAGCATAACAGGAACAACAGAAAATCCACTAAACTACTCCGAACAGGGCAGTTATACCATCACCTGGAAGTACGATGACGGAAGCGGGCATATCTCTTCTCAAAAGCAAACTGTTGTTGTAGAAGATATTTCGGCTCCTGTTCCCAATACAGAAACCCTAAGTGATGTAACGGCAGAATGCGAGGTAGATGCTCTTACAGCTCCTACAGCCACCGATAATTGCAATGGAACTATAAGCGGTGTGCATGACGCCACACTACCTATCACCAGTAACGCGCTGGTAACCTGGACCTATAATGACGGAAATGGCAACACCTCAACTCAGACGCAAAATGTGGTTATCAATGATAGTACCGATCCGGTACTCAGTTGTCCCGGTAATCAAGAAAAAGAAGTTGCTTCAGGAGAAAGCTATTACACAGTATCAGGCACAGAATTCGACTTAACAGAAAGCTCGGATAATTGTGGCATCGCCAGCACAAGCAACGACTTTAACGATGCAGCTTCTTTATCAGGAGCGGAATTACCAATAGGAACTACAAGCATTACATGGACCGTAACAGACCAGACAGGGAATACCGGCACATGCAGTTTCGATGTTACAGTAAGCAATGCCACAGGGCAGAATGATGTTGTTGCAGATGGCTTCATAATATATCCTGTGCCGGCCAATACGGGTATTCACATTGAAAGCAGAAAATCAACAATAATAAAATTGGATATCTATGATGTAACCGGAAAATTATTGCTTGAGAAAAATATAAATGGAACTCAGGCAAAAATTGATATTTCGAGCCTTAAAGATGGAATGTACCTGATGAATATTACAAGTCAAAATGGAATAATAACGAAAAAACTCATAAAACAATAACAAATAAAGAAAAGAGGCTGTCCAAAAAGCATTTTAAAATATTTTCAAAATTGGGATAATGGAACTTTTTGAACAGCCTCTTCCTATCATAACTTTAGAAAACCCGATAAAAAATTTATACTATTTAAAAAACCAAAACCCCATTTAGAATGCGAAGATAGTTTCCACCCATAATCTTAAAAATCTCTTCTTTAGAATACCCTCTTTTAAGGAGATGATAGGTAATCAGAGGAAATCCCGAAACATTCTCAAGGCCTTTAGGGCTGCGCCGGCCGGCACCATTAAAATCCGAACCTATTCCCACATGATCAATTCCCACCAGATTGACGGCATAATCTATGTGATCAATAAGTTTTTCCACAGAGCATCTCCCTTCTTCCACCCCTGCCAGGTCTCCCGAATTGAAGGTAATCATGACGGCACCTCCTTTTTGGGCCATTGCTAAAAGTGCCTTATCAGAAATATTACGAGGGACATCACGCACTCCACGAACAGGAGAATGCGATGCCACAACCGGTTCGGTCGACGATTGTATAATGGCCATCTGCATCAAATCATCTAAATGAGAGATATCAATCAACATTCCCCTTCTGTTCATTTTCTCAACAACCGCTTCACCAAAAGCATTTAAATCAGCATTTTTTTTATCTTCGCCATCCGTTAAAACGTCAAGCTTATTATTCATAAGGGTAATCGTTCTTATACCAATTTCATATAAGCTGTCCAGGGTTGAAATATCCCCGTTAAAAGCTCCGAAAAAATACTCTACACCAGGAATTAGCACCAGGCTATTCTCTTCTTTGTTAAGGCTTTTTGCAATTATCACTTCTTCTTCTGATTTTACAATTCGCTGCTCCAATATGCCCAAGTCTTTTTTTACCCGTTGATAAAGTGTACCATTTTCTATTGGGTAGTAGGCAAAATACAAAGCAATTGCATCAACTCCACCTTTTTTCACCATCGATACCTCCATTTGGGAAGCTTCGGGATGATAGCTTGCTCTATCCGCTGGTCCAAAAACGAGCCGATGCGCATGTGCATCCACAACCAGGGCTTCCTCATGAATACTCAAGGCTTCTTCCCATAAGGGATCCTTTGTGCAATTTACCTTTTGTGACATAGCAACAGTTGAGAGAAAGAGCAAGCCCATCAAAAAGCCCCTTTCAATATTCTGTCGTATCTTTACGAATCTATTCATTAAGAATTTCTTCCACCACATAAGCTACTTTTTTATATTGATTTACATATCCATTCTT
>CAYVSF010000361.1:0-3741 GCA_964453775.1 uncultured Bacteroidales bacterium | reverse complement strand
AATGGGTTTGCAAAATGAAACGATTGGTGTTGCTCCCGTAGGATGTTCGGTTTTGGCA
This sequence comes from uncultured Bacteroidales bacterium, assembly GCA_964453775.1. Taxonomy (GTDB): domain Bacteria; phylum Bacteroidota; class Bacteroidia; order Bacteroidales; family UBA12077; genus CAYVSF01. The sequence continues at coordinate 3,683 of CAYVSF010000361.1, read as the reverse complement.
TATAATTATATGGATGTTGATATGCAGGAAGCCGCGCATGGTAGAGCTCCTGCCCTGGCTACCGGAATTAAAAGGGTAATGCCAGAAAAGACCGTGTTTACTTATCAGGGAGATGGCGACCTCGCAGCAATTGGTACTGCAGAAACCATTCATTCCTGCAACCGTGGTGAGAATATTACTATCTTTTTCGTAAATAATGGTATTTATGGAATGACAGGTGGTCAGATGGCTCCAACTACGCTTGAGAATATGCGTTCTTCAACTTCACCCTATGGTAGAGATCTGAAAACTATGGGTAATCCATTAAAAATGACAGAACTTGTTGCCCAGCTGGAGGGAACCTGCTATGTTACGCGTCAGGCTGTACATACACCACAAGCTGCACGTAAGGCCAAGAAGGCTATCAAAAAAGCATTGGAATTGCAGCAGCAAAATAAAGGAACAACCTTTGTTGAGTTGGTATCCAATTGCAATTCTGGTTGGAAAATGTCTCCGGTTGAAGCCAATAAGTGGATGGTGGAAAATATGTTCCCTTTCTATCCGCTTGGGGATATTAAAGTACCGGAATAATCCGGCAATGAATTAAATTGTAAACATTAAAACAAAATACAATGACTGAAGAAATCATAATTGCAGGATTTGGTGGACAAGGTGTTTTGTCAATGGGTAAAATCCTTTGCTATTCCGGTATCGTTCAGGGACAGGAAGTAACCTGGATGCCTTCTTATGGTCCGGAAATGAGAGGAGGAACAGCTAACGTAACTGTTATTCTTAGCGATGAGCGAATAAGCTCACCCATCATTAATACTTTTGACACAGCCATTATCCTCAATCAGCAATCAATGGATAAATTTGAATCAATGGTAAAACCCGGTGGTACATTGATCTATGATGGTAATGGTATTACACGCCATCCGGAAAGAAAAGATATCAACATATATCGTGTTGATGCAGCTGCTGAGGCAGCTAAGATGGAAACCAGCAAAACTTTTAACATGATTGTTTTGGGTGGGTTCCTTAATGTAAAACCGCTGGTGAAAATGGATAATGTAATTGAAGGTTTGAGAAAATCACTACCTGAAAGATATCACCATTTGTTACCCGTGAATGAAAAAGCCATTCACCGGGGAACAGAAATCATTAAGGAAGTGCAAAAAGCAAATTGAGCTTATAATTATTTCTTTTATGGAAAGCATCCTTCACAAATGTGGAGGATGCTTTTTTTTTGTAACAATTCGGAATAAATTTCTAATTTTTATTTATATTCATCAACCAAAATCATTTTTATTATTGATAATTGTAATTATATTTGTGGTTAATCAGCAAATTTATTATTGCTCATAAAATTAAAGCTTATGAAAACAGCTTATCAAATAGATGATACCGACAAGAAGATATTGGGCCATCTTATTAAGAACGCTCGCACTCCTTTCCTGGAAATAGCCAGGGATTGCGGTATATCCGGAGCAGCCATACATCAACGAGTGAAAAAACTGGAGGATTTGGGTGTAATTACCGGATCTAAATTTACGGTAAGACCAGCTGCAATTGGCTATGACATTTGTGCATTTATAGGCGTCTTTTTGGAACGCGCTTCTCTTTATGATGTGGTTGTGAAAACGATTAAAGGGATAAACGAAGTAGTGGAATGCCATTATACCACAGGTCAGTATGCGATTTTTTTAAAAATACATTGTAAAGATAATCAGCATCTGATGGACATATTGGTGAATACCATACAAAATATTGAAGGAGTTTCAAGAACAGAGTCCTTTATTTCACTGGAGCAAATTATTGAAAGAGAAATACAAGTTAACTAATTAATCTGGAGGAGTTTTTATGGAAGAAATACGATGGCATGGCCGTGGCGGACAGGGTAGCTTTACGGTTGCACGTTTGCTGGGTAAAGCTGCGGCACTGTTTGAAGATAAACATGCGCTGGCCTTTCCTTCTTTCGGACCCGAAAGGAGAGGAGCCCCCGTTTTGGGCTTTACAAAGATTGACAATAAGAAAATTACAGATCGCAGCGAAGTGCAACAATGCGACTATGTTGTTGTTTTGGATGAATCCCTGGTTGGACCAGGAGTAGTTAAGGGACTGAAGGATGGTGCTTCGATTATTTTAAATTCTGCCCATCCCGCAAAACATGCATTGTTGAAAGATTTCAAGCTTATTGCATTAGATGCAACGTCTTTGGCACTGGAGATTCTAAAACGCCCCATTACCAATACGGCAATGCTGGGTGCTTTAATAGCTCACTCGGAGATTGTTTCTCTTGATGCAGCCATAGAGGCTGTGAAAAATGAGCTTAAGCCTTCCATAGTAGAGAAAAACATTGAAGTGATTAAGCAAGCATATCAAAAAGTAAAGGAGGAAAACTATGAATCGACCCAGGCATAAACAATATCAAAAACCGCAACATATTTCTGATTATCCAACAGGTCCGGCTTTTGATGGAGGGCATTTGGTGGAAAAGAATGCCGGATGGAGGACTTTTCGTCCTGTTATTGATAATGAGAAATGTGTGATGTGTTTGCGCTGCTACCTGGTGTGTCCCGATGGCACGATTTATAAATCGGATGATGGTTTGGATATCGACTATGATTTTTGCAAAGGTTGTGGCGTTTGTGCATATGAGTGTAATGTTGAAGCAATAAAAATGGTAAAGGAGGAATAAACTATGACAGCAAAAAGATATTTTGTAAGCGGAGATGAAGCTGTTGCATTGGGTGCAAGGCTTGCCAAACCAAATGTTGTGGCTGCATATCCCATTACTCCCCAAACCATTGTTGTGGAACGTTTATCAGAGATGGTGGAAGATGGATCTTTGAAAGCGGATTTTATGCATGTGGAATCGGAGCATTCTGCAATTTCTGCTGCTATGGGAGCCAGTTTGGTGGGAGCCAGGGCTTTCACCGCCACTTCAAGTCAGGGCCTTTTGTATATGGCCGAGGGCTTACATTATGCCAGCGGTGGAAGGTTTCCCATTGTGATGATGAACGCTAACCGATCTGTTGCATTGCCATGGAGTATTTTTGGCGATTTGCGCGATTCGCTTTCTCAACTGGATTCCGGGTGGATACAGGTATATGTGGAAGATGCACAGGAAGCTTTGGACATGACCGTACAGGCTTTTAAAATTGCAGAACATGCCAATGTGCTTACCCCGTTTATGGTAAATCTTGATGGATTTGTACTTACCCATACTTATGAGGAGGTGCAAGTGCCTGATCAAAAGCTGGTAGATAGCTTCCTTCCAGACTTTGGTACACCGAACAAGATGAGCCCGGAGAAACCCATGAATATGGGATTTAGTACCAGTCCGGCAGATAATATGGAGTTTAAATTTCAGCAACACCAGGCCATGATGAACGCTATTCCTGTTATTGAGGAAGTAGATAAGGAGTTTGGTGAGCTATTTGGCCGAAGATATCACGGCATGGTAGAAGATTATCGTTGTAAGGATGCAGAAGTTGTTTTGATTACTCTGGGAAGTGTAAGTGGAACAGCCAGGTGTGTTGTGGATGAAATGCGGAAAGAGGGAAAAAAAGTAGGCCTTTTAAAGATACGGTATATGCGTCCTTTCCCGGAAAAAGAGATGCAAACTATTTTAAAGGACAAGAAGGCAGTTGGCGTGTTGGACAAGGATATCTCTTTTGGGTTTGAAGGAACTATATATACCA
>CAYVSF010000360.1:0-3752 GCA_964453775.1 uncultured Bacteroidales bacterium | reverse complement strand
CCCTTCCACGACTCGGTTCATCAGGTTCGAAACCACCAGGGTCAAATCGATACGGCACAAAGATTTCGGAAAATCCTTCAGGATAGTGAGTTAATAGCCCGCTCCAAGATACATGTGCAGGATCCCTATTCTTTCCGTTGCATCCCGCAAGTACACGGAGCAACCAAGGATACGATTTCACACGCGAAGAAAATTGTATTAAATGAAATCAATGCTGTTACCGATAATCCGACTATCTTCCCGGAAGAAGATCTGATTATTTCTGCAGGGAATTTTCATGGGCAGCCGCTGGCATTGATACTTGATTACCTGGGCATTGCCCTGTCTGAATTGGGGAATATTTCCGAACGCAGAACCTATCAGCTGGTATCGGGAAAAAGGGATTTGCCTTCCTTCCTGGTGGCAAAACCGGGACTTAACTCAGGGTTTATGATTCCTCAATACACCGCAGCAAGCATGGTGAGCAGGAACAAACAACTATGTACACCAGCTTCTGTAGATTCTATCGAATCTTCACAAGGACAGGAAGATCATGTGAGCATGGGTGCCAATGCAGCTACAAAGTTGTACCGGATTGTTTTAAATGTGGAAAGCATTCTTGCTATTGAGCTTTTTAATGGAGTTCAGGCCCTGGAGTTTAGAAATCCGACGAAATCTTCACCTCATTTAATGAAATTAGCAGAGAAGTTCAGGATCGTGGTTCCTTTTATTGAAACTGACACCACCATGTATGATAAAATGAGAGCTGCAGGCGAATTTATAAGGTGGGAAAAACCTGATGATTATTTGAGTTCGTAGAGTTTGCAAGCATTAAAAAAAACCGGCCTTTATAAAGACCGGTTTTTTTTATTTATCATCCTTGTCTCCTCTGATCTTTTTCAGAAGATAGGTTTTAAACTCGTAATCGGCAAGATATATTTTCATCACCTTTTCTATAGGTAAGATTTGTTTGAATTTTAAATGATATTCCTCAAGAAGTTTTGCCAATTGCATTTCGTAGTTGATATATTTATTGGCATAGTTTATCATTTCTTTTTTTGAGAGCTGTTCAGACTTAGCCATGAAATCGGTCATGGTTTTCTTGCGATCAGCAATAATGCTATTCTTTTTGTTCCAATAGCTATTGTATATAGGCCAGAAATCTTGTGCCTCACCAGGGGTTAGTCCGATTTTATCGGTAAAAAAGGCTATTTTTTGTGCCCTTATTTTTTCTTCCTGTTCTTTTTTATTGCCATCCTGTGCAAAACTTAAATGAACTGAAAGCATCAGCACTAGGACTGTGACGATAAACTTAATGTTTCTCATGATTGCTGGAATTAAAGTTCGTCGATTAACGTACCGTAATCAATGTCTTCATCGACAAGGTAATGAATGTAGTATTCGGTTTCTTTTACTTTTTCTTCTTCCTCTTTTGTTTCTTCTTCAAGCAGAACATCAATGAAATGCTGTTCCGAATACTCAAAAGCATCTACTTCCATGGTTCGGGCATAATCCGATGAAGGTAACGGATTATCTTGCGCTTCAGGCAATACGATGTGAATAATACCATAAGCAATCGCTGCAAAAAGGACTAAATATAAGCCTAATGCAAGTTGCGAGCGTAAAATACGTATCACTTTCCTGAAAGACGACACATTCTCGTTTTGAATCCTGTCCTGAATCCTGGCATGAAGGGTATCAAAATACCCTTCCGGTACCCGAAAAGGATTCTCTTTCCTTTGGCCTTCCATCTGTTCTAATATGTGGTCTTTTTCTCCCATTTTACTTTCCTCTATCATTTTGACATCTAAAACCAGTATTCGTTTAATCTTCAGATAAATATTTTTCTATCTTCTTCACCGCATGATGAAAGGAAGCTTTCAAAGCACCTACCGATGTTTTTAGTATTTCTGCCATATCATCATACTTCATTTCATCAAAATACTTCATGTTAAAAACAATACGCTGTTTCTCAGGCAAAGTAAGTATTGCCTTTTGCAGCTTTAATTGAATTTCATCGCCATTAAAATACACATCGCTCATGAGCGAATTTTTTAAGCTGTTTTCATGATCTTCCAGCGGCAGCAAGTATTTGTTTTTCTGCTGCTTAAGGAAGGTTAGCGATTCGTTGGTGGCTATCCTGTATAACCAGGTATAAAGTTTGGAAGCTTCCCGGAATTTGTCCAGACTCTTCCACACCTTGATGAAGGTGTTTTGCAATACATCATCGGCATCATCATGGCGTATGACAATCTTTCGAATGTGCCAGTACAGCTTTTCCTGGTATTTCATTACGATAAGGTTGAACGCATAATTGCGTTGCTCCTCTGTGCGAAACATTTCCAGTAGTTCTTTATCGCTGTATTCGGGCATGCTGTTTCGGATAAAACTTAGTGAATTAGTTGGTAAACTATTTTCTTTTTAATACCCTTTGAACTGCATTTACAATATCAATTGTGTTGATTTTGTACTTGCTAAGCAGATCTTCCGGTTTCCCACTTTCACCAAATGTATCATTCACAGCAACAAACTCCATGGGCGCCGGATGCTTTCTGGCTAAAACCTGTGCAATAGCATCACCTAACCCGCCATTCATAAAATGTTCCTCGGCCGTAACTACGGCTTTGGTTTTACTTACGGAGGATAAGACCGCCTCTTCGTCCAAAGGTTTAATGGTATGAATATTAATTAATTCACAAGATATTCCTAGTTTTTCCAACTCCTGTGCTGCTTCAATACTTTTCCATAACATATGGCCTGTGGCAAAAATAGTAACATCGCTGCCTTCTTCCATGAGCAGGGCTTTCCCAATTTCAAACTTTGCATTGGCATCGGTAAAAACGGGAAACTTAGGTCTTCCAAACCGGAGGTAAACCGGTCCCTGATGCTCTGCAATAGCAATGGTTGCTGCTTTGGTCTGGTTATAATCGCCAGGGTTGATCACTGTCATATTTGGGAGCATACGCATCAAGCCGAGATCTTCCATAATTTGATGTGTTGCTCCATCTTCACCCAGGGTAAGGCCTGCATGTGAAGCACAAATTTTTACGTTTTTTCCTGAATAAGCAATGGATTGACGTACCTGATCGTATACCCTTCCTGTGGCAAAATTGGCAAAAGTACCTGCAAAAGGAATTTTTCCGCCAATTGTGAGGCCTGCTGCAACGCCCATCATATTTGCTTCTGCAATTCCGGTCTGGAGAAAGCGGTCGGGGAATTCATCTGCAAATGCGTTCATCTTCAACGACCCGGTAAGATCGGCACACAAAGCCACAACGTCTTTGTTTTGTTTTCCCAGTTCCAGTAATCCGGCTCCAAAGCCTGATCGGGTATCTTTCTTTTCTTTGATATCGTATTGCTTCATTCGTTTGATGCTTATTTAATTTAATGTAGTATTATCGATTCGGATGATCCCGATTTTATCGAGAATCGTTTTGTTATGGTATATATGGTATTTTTAACGTTCTTAGCGCGGTAAACTACCCTGTACTCGCCCGGCTGTAACACCAGTGATTCACGGGTTGAGTTGGTGTCCAGGTTGTAAATCCATTCGAGGGTATCGGGTGTTTCTTTGTAAAGACTTCCATACCCATTGGCAGCCATTACAAAATTGGCAATGCCCGGTCGGGGAACTTCCACGCGCGTCGTTTCGCTTTGCTTAATTTCAACATCTTCTACCAGGATACGGGGCAGGGTTAAAATCTCTAAATCGTACTTTCCAACAATATATTTTTCTTCTGAAACAACTTTTTCGTTTTCATCATATACAACTT
>CAYVSF010000359.1:0-3761 GCA_964453775.1 uncultured Bacteroidales bacterium | reverse complement strand
ACTTTATGATAGCAAAATAGACCCTATTGCTTATGAAAAGAGGATGTTTGTTTGTTTAATATTTTTAGAATTCTAAATAAGTCAAACGTTATTATACTGTTTTTTATTTCTAGAGATGTAAATACCCGCAATAATGAATGCGAAACTTATCAAATGGAAAGTTTGAACCTGTTCTCCCAAAAACATTATCGCAAGAAGAGAACTAAATAAAGGTAAAGTGTAGTATAGAATTCCTGCTCGCTGCGAGCCAATTCTTAATATGGCATGATTCCAACTATAAAATGCAATGATAGAGGCAAATATGCCAACATAAAGAACAGAAAGCAAGACTTCCTGAGTAAAAACAGGAGAAGGAAGCTTATTTACAGGCAATGAAAGGAAAGGAAGTAGAAGGACAAGCCCGGAAAAACTTGTTACCAGGAGCAATACCGGCATGGAAACTTCCCGGGGTTTTTGCGTCATTAATACGCTATAGCCTGAAAAACAAATCGCTGCAAGCAACATAAGAAGATCCCCTTTGTTAAAATCGAGTTCAAGTAAAGCTATGGGGTTTCCTTTGCTAATTAAAGTAAGCAAACCGATAAGCGTTACAATGATACCGGGTAGCGTTTTATATGAAAATTTTGTTTTTAGGAATAGGATGGACATGATGATGATAAAAACAGGCGCGGTAATCGCAATCAGCGAAAGATTCGTTGCGGAAGTGTAATGACCGGCGGTGTAAATTAGTGTATTAAAAAGGGATACACCCAGTATAGAGGCCAAAAGGAAAAACTTAAAATGTTTTTTTATACTTGGAAATTGTTTAGGGATATCCTTTCCGGCAATAGGAAGAAGAACAAGAAATGCAACGGTCCAACGTAAAACGGCAAGGGTTACAGGAGGTATACTATCACTCAGTCCTCGTGCTATAACGTAATTTGCCGACCAAAGTAAAGTTGCAGTTAGAGCCAGAAAAACCCCCGAAAACTTTCTTCTTTTCATGCTGTTAATTTAAACTATTCTTATGATGAAATGTCCAAATATTGGTTTAATCTCAATCAATAATCTCTACAATTTTAAATGATGAAAACTCAACTAATTAACATTGTTGGTATTACTCTCATTCTACTTACCAGCTGCAAGAACAAAGAGCAGGATCTCAGCCAACAGGTACAAGCTATTCATGATGAGATCGTCAGCATTGATACGCATACGGATACCCCATTGAACTTTCTAGATGAAGGATTTGATATCGGAAAAGTTAACGATTTTGAAGCAACCCGCTCCAGAATAGATTTGCCGCGGATGAAGGAAGGCCGGCTTGATGCAGCATTCTTTGCTGTATTTGTAGGACAGGGACCGAGAGATCAGGAAGGAAATCAACGGGCCTGGGAAAGAGCTATGCGTATTTTTCATTCGGTAGAAAATCAATTAAGCAAATACCCCGACATGGCTGGATTGGCAACTACATCGAAGGATGCTGAACGCCTTAAGAAAGAAGATAAAAGGGCCATATATATAGGTGTGGAAAACGGTTATCCAATTGGAAGGGATTTAAACAAAATAGATACATTATACAATATGGGGGCGCGGTATATTACCTTATCGCACACGCGAAACAATGATATTTGTGATTCTTCGACCGATCCCAATGGCCCAGAGCATGGTGGATTGAGCAAATTTGGAAAGCAAGTTGTAAAACGGATGAATGATTTAAACATGATCATCGATGTTTCCCATATCTCTGATAATGCATTTTATGATGTAATTGAGCAGTCTGATGATCCTGTTATCGCTTCACATTCTTGCGTTCGTGCTTTATGTGATAATCCAAGAAATCTGAATGATGATATGCTTTATAAGCTAAAGGAGAATAGTGGTGTGATCCAAATCTGTTTTTTAAGTGATTATTTAAAAGAACCCGCGCCATATCCCGAGAGAGATTCGGCCTTTACTGCAATCAGAAAGAAGTACAAAGGATTTCAAAATTTGAGTAAGGAGGAGCGCGAACAAGCCAGAAAAGAATGGAGGTCTGTAGATCAAAAATTTCCCAAGGAATTGGCCACTGTTTCGGATATTGCAGATCATATTGACTATGTGGTTGATCTCATTGGTATTGATTACGTTGGTATAGGAACCGATTTTGACGGCGGCGGCGGAGTAGCTGATTGTAAAGATGCCAGTGGGATGAAAAACGTGACTGCCGAATTAATACGCCGGGGGTACAGCAATGAAGAAATTGAAAAAATATGGGGTGGTAACTTTTTACGCGTTTACAAAGCAATAGAAAACTAATACCTTAATAAACCTCTATGGAAAATGCAAAAGTAGCAGTTGTCCAGGCTGCCTCTGTATTATTTGACAGCATGGCAAGCCTGGAGAAAGCTGAATATTATATTCAACAAGCTTCTAAGCAGGGAGCAGATCTGGTTCTTTTTCCTGAAGCATTTATAGGAGGATATCCCAGGGGCTTAAGCTTTGGAACAAAAGTAGGAAGTCGAAGCACCAAAGGCAGAAACCAGTTTAGAACCTATTATGAGCAGGCTATCAGCTCCATTGATCATATTTCTACCCGCCTGGCTCATCTTTCCGGAGAATATCATATTTTTATTGCAATGGGAGTGATTGAGAGGGATGGTGGAAGCCTTTATTGCAGTATGTTTTATTATGCCAATGGAGCATTTGTTGGAAAACACCGAAAAATTAAGCCTACAGGCAGCGAACGCTATATTTGGGGAGAAGGAGATGGCTCTACGCTAACGACTTTTCAGACAACTAAATTCATTACCGGCGGACTGATTTGCTGGGAAAACTACATGCCGCCGGCCCGAATGGCTATGTACAGTAAAAATATTGAAATTTACCTGGCACCAACTGCAGATCAAAGGGACTCCTGGTTCACCAGTATGCAGCATATTGCTAACGAAGGCCGTTGCTTTGTTTTAAGTGCGAACCAGTTCGTCAGTCGGTCCATGTACCCGAAAAGCCTGCAAGCCGAGTTAAAGAATGAAGAAGAAATCATGAGCAAGGGCGGTAGTATGATTGTTTCCCCAATGGGAGAAATAATAGCTGGACCTCTATTTAATAAAGAAGGAATGCTTACTGCAGAGCTAAAGTCTGAACAACTTATTGAAAGCAAAATGGATTTGGATGTCAACGGGCACTACAGCAGACCGGATATTTTTGATTTCAAAACAAATGATCAGCCCAAAACAGTTGATCTTACTTCAAAATCGAACTTTTAAATCTGGAGAATCCGAATAACATTTCTTTTCAAAATCCGTTATTATTTCAGTACCTTTGCTGAAAACTACACGATATGCGGCTTTTTACCCTTTCGGTCATTTTTTTTCTGCTCACAATGAGCTTAGATTCAGCCGCACAATTACTTATACCCAATCAAAGAGAAACCCTGGTTCGAATTAAGTTTTCAAATGAAAAAGGGGAACCGCTAAAGAAAAACGTATTTTTCATTGCTCCAAATGGTAAAAAATACACGGCACAGCCAAACAGGTTAGGTTTTGATGAACTTTTACTACCACTGGGCAAAACTTACCGCATTATTGTAGAACCTTCATTGGAGTATGGGGATTTGACCGTACCGAATATCCCGTATAATGCTATTGATGTTGAAATCACTTACGACCCGACTGCTGAAGTTATACTTTACATATCAGACAGTGAGGGAAACCCCATTTCTGAAGAAATCACCCTAATTAGTAAAAATACCGGTAAGATTTATCAGGAAGTGCCAAGCTCACAAGGGTTGCTGATGTTAA
>CAYVSF010000358.1:0-3766 GCA_964453775.1 uncultured Bacteroidales bacterium | reverse complement strand
AAAGTAGGGCCAAAACGTTTTCATGATAATTATTTTTTAGGAGTTAGGGTGCCTCAAAATAATCATTTATTTAGAATTTTCAAAAAAGAATCTCGCCCTTATGAAATCCTGCACAGTAATGTAGCTATTCGGTCATTTTTTCCTAATTTTATAAAAAAAATAAAATGGGACTCTTTGGTAAACGCAAAAAGAAAATGAAGCTGCACGATTTTAATGGCATCTCGTTAAAAGTTGGCGATAAAGTAAATGCACTCAGGTACGATCTGGGCGAAAGCATCCTGGAAGAAAATGATGAAGGCTATGTTTACAAATCATTAGCCACAGGGCAAACCGTAAGCTTTGCCAAAATGATTGATGCACATACCAAGTATCAGAAAGTCATTAAATTGGATTAGCATTAATTTCCTATCTGCACTTCTCCCGAACCACTAAATATGGGGATGGCCAATTTAAAGAAGATACCTTCGAATTTATGCCCCTTAAAAGCTGTAAATACCTCCAAATTTGCCAGCCAAAAAACCTGGTTCATGCCATATCCCATCTCATGCCAGGGTTTAAAACCTTCCCTGTAAAGCGATTTGAAATAAACATTCTCGTAGGCCAGCGACTTATTCAGCACCGGTAAATAATTCAACAAGAGCTTATTTCTCCGTAAATTCAGGTGAAACTGTGCATAGTTCCCGGCTGTTGCCGATGGGTAGTAATCAAGACCACGAAATGTCATGGCATTGCCTCCCGCCGTATACCAGGAAGGCAAACTGGAAAAATGCTTATAATCGGCAAAGTACAGTTCATCTTTTTTAATAAATCCGCCAGCTTCGATGGTATAAAAAAGCCGTCCCAAATTGCCGGCATCCAGTCCCTGCTCAACTCCGGCTTTCAGCTTGCTGTAAGACACATCGCTTCCCAACAAACCGGGAACTCCGTGTTGATAGTTCAATTTAAAGGTAGGATAGTGGCTATAGACCATTATTTTTCTGCCCTCACGAATCCCGTAGTAATACCGGGGTGTGTACTGGAATTCCACCTCTGCAGAAAGACTTTTTGAACTTGCAAGCAAGGAGCTTCCTAACAATGCAGGATAAGGAATATTTGACTGTACCCTGTCGCCAAAAGGCTGAAAAAGGGTAAAAGTGGTATGGTTCTCTTCGGGTTGCCTACTGTTATAGGCAAGTCCCAAACGCAACTCCAAGCCGTTTGTCAGGTCTATTTTATTGCTGATTTTAACGAAATCCTGTTCGTAGAGCCTCAGGTAATTCTTTGATTCGAACAAAGTACTCACCATGTTCACAAAAGGAACCATGGTGGATGTGCTGTTATAATCGGCCAGTTCACGCCCCAGGCTTAATGTAAAGTTGCCGCGTTTTAAGGGCGCATAGGCATATTGGAAGTCCCATTTTGCTGTGGGCTTATTCCTTGCGAATCCATAGCGAACTTCCTGACCAACATGCAACTCCCTACCCTTATCCAACTCGTGGTCTAAATACATATCAACGCCAGTATAGGGTCCTGCTACCAAATTATAGCCCATGGCAGTTAAATTAGTCAACCCCGAAAAATAAAAACGGGTAGTGTTTTCATTGTACCTGTAAACCTTCCCGAAAAACAGCTGCCTGAATTTAAATGCACTGGAATAGCTTCGACTATCGATCTTTGAAGAATCTATTGCCAGCTGGATGCTATCCTCGTTATAGCTGTCAAGCTCATTAGAGGTTAAGGGAACCGGTCTTATGGTATCCCAATAGACCTCATCCATTTTGCGTGCACTGTCGGCAATCGTAAAATTCTGTATTATTTCAAGGGATGCCTTCTCTTTCTTTCTCGCCTCTTTCTCAATAAGCCGGTTTAATTTGCGGGCATCCCTGTTGCTCATATTTTCTTTCTGCACAAGCTCACTTATGGCAGAAACCTCTTCTCCTGATTCCCGGGCATGCTCTGCTTTTAGCTCCTCCAGAACAGCAGCCTCTTCCTCTCGCAATAAGCCGGCCTTACGCTTTAGCTCCAAAAAAACAGAGTGATCCAGCTGCTTATTCAGCTGAATATCATATTTATTCACAGAGGCCACGTAGCTGTACTCCACTTCCATTCCCATCGCGCCTGCCTCTACAAAAAAATCATGCGAAACAGGCATCCACACATCATATTCAACAGGGGCATACACCTGCCGTATTTCAATACTAAAAAGCTTCTGCTCCAGTTCCAGATCTACAGAATGCAAATGCCAAATGCCATCCACAATAAAAATATGACCTTTCAAATATTCGTAGCCTTTATGTTTGGGTATTACCTCAATTTTATGAATCAGGCGCTTGTTATCGTAGAAAGATCCTTTCAATTTAAACCGATAGTGGCTAAACGCCTCTTTATCCAAAGGGGAATAAATTCCTCCCAGGTCCTGGTAAAGGCTCAGCGTAATAAAATCCATGGGATTGGCCGCATCTTGCGGCCCTGAATTTCGCATGGATATCACCTCTCGTTCCATTGTGTTCGGAAGCTCGTAGTAGATATTGGTCAGGTTTTCGGAAACGAAGGTTTCTCCCTCTTTAAATCCTGCCTTTTTAAACTGCCGTTTTAGTAAGCCGGGTATTTTCTTGATCACGCCAGTACCTTTTAGGTACACCTGACATTCGTATTGCCCCACCTGCTTTAGATAATATTGGCTCATACCAATTGCCCTGCGCATAATCGAGTAGGCCGGATCCTCTCCACTGGCAAGCACTCTAACTTCCGGGATCATGTACATTCTTTCATCCAGGGTAACATCCAGTACCTGAACACTATCCTGCAAATCAATTTCCACTTCCCTGGTTTCATAGCCCAGGTATTGAAAAGCAATAATATGCTTTCCCCGGGGCAGCTCCAATTTATAGTATCCCTCAATATTTGACGTGGTGCCTTTGTAAATCTCTTTAGCATAAACCGTGGCAAAAGGAACCGGTTCGCCCTGGTTATTGATAATGCGTCCCTGGATAAACTGTGCCAATGCACTATTATATAGCATGCAAAAGCCGCATAGAATGAATATAGCTTTTAAATACAGCCCCCCTTTTGCGGTACATTTTTTCATGGAAATTCTTTAAGCGGTTAATAAATCGTTCATTTTATTCTTGAGTGTTGCAGTTATTGCTTTTATTCAGGACTTTTGAATAAACGCATTGTTACAATAAAAAACTAAAATAAACAACTCAACTTACTATGCCCAGGCATTTAACTTTTGTTAAGTTTTTTAAAGGGATTTTCAGATTCTAAACAATATGATATACAACAAATTCGCCCAATGATTTCATTCGTATATCCAACAAACCTGTTATCGCCTCCTTGTGCGATTGACCACATCATGCCCAAAGGGTGTCAAAGCAATAGAAGCCAGCTTAAAATGCTGCATCCCGAATGGTATTCCAATGATTGTAATGCTTAAAATAATGCCCATGATGATATGGGAAAGGGCAATCCATATCCCTCCCACCAGCAGCCAGATAATATTCATGAGTACCGAAAGACATCCGGAGCCATGGGGTTTTTGAACCATCTCTTTATTGAAGGGCCACAGTGCCAGTTCGGCCATTTTGAGGGTTTGAAATCCAAAGGGAATCCCAACAATGGTAATCATCAGTAAAATACTACCGATTAGGTATTCCAGGAAAATAAGAATACCTCCAAAAATCAGCCAAATAATATTTCCCAACAGGCTCATAACTACAATTTATTAAATTTCAACTCGGTGAAATGGAAATCGGGATTGGGGATGTCCACTTTCATTTCCTCT